>JASHSG010000090.1 GCA_030040935.1 Acidobacteriaceae bacterium
ATTAGAGGGCTTCAGTCCGGGGACGAATCCGTGCGTCTTTTCGAGAATCACGCCCACGTCGACCGTCACTTCCGGAACCTCTACGCGCAGGCTCATGTTGGGCGTTCCCTCTGGATTCTTGAACTCGGGCCGTGCCGGTGCTGGCGGCGGGGTGTTGTCTGAATTGTCCGGTTTCTTGGGCAGTGCAATTGGGCCATTGTCCCCGCTGGGGCCCCCGGCATCGGGTGCCTGCTGGTCTGGATTCTGTTGTGCCGCTGGCTGCTGGCTTTGGCCCTGCGCGCGTACCGGCGTCCCTATCACCGCCATCAGAAACGCCAGGATCAGCATCGCCGACGAAAATTCCCGAAAATCTCTCGCCTTCAAACTCGGCATCAGCATATCAACCCCTTATGCCCACCAGAATACGTGATCTGGATCGCCATCCTCTAGCTCCGCTCACCCTGCTTGTTCGGCCAACTCCGCCGTTTTGCCGTACTCTAATAGACGTGAAAACTCCCCTCAAGGGAACCAACAGAATCACCGCATTTACCCTCCTCGCCGCCTTGGTGCCGGCGGCTTCTTCGGTCTTGCTGCCGAGCCAACCCTCACCCGCTGTCCCCGCCTCGACACAAACCGTCACCGGGCCTCCAACCAATCCCGGCTTCTTGCCTCTCAGCCAGGTTCACGCCGGAATGACTGGCACCGCCTGGACCGTCTTTCAGGGCTCCACGCCCGAGCCCATGCAGGTTGAGATTCTTGGCGTACTCCGCGGCGCGCGAGGCCCCGGCCAGGACCTCATTCTCGCCCGCCTCCTGGGCGACAAACCCGCGTACACCGGTGTTGTCGAGGGCATGAGCGGAAGTCCCGTCTACATCGACGGCAAGTTGGCTGGCGCTCTTTCCCTGCGGATCGGGCAATTCACAAAAGAACCCATCGCCGGCATCACGCCGATTGAACAAATGCTCGAGGTTCGTGACATTCCCGTCCGCCCCCTCTCCGTCGATGAGGCGCAGACCACAACACCCGCTCAGGACCAGTCTTTCGAGGCGATCAAGTCGGGCTTGAGTCAAGATCCTCTTTCCCCCGGCGCCTCGACCTTCCAGCTCATGGACACGCCAATCGTCATGAGCGGATTCGTTCCCGAAGCCATTCGCTTCTGGCAGCAGCAAACCGCCGGTTCCTCACTCGAACCCGTCTCTGCCGGCGGTTCCCTCGCCGGAATGTCCACCTCTCCCGCCTCATCTGTGGCTGATTCCTTAAGCGGCGGTCCCGATCCGTCGCCCCACCCCACGCTCGAACCCGGCTCTGCCGTAAGCATGCAGCTTATTCGTGGCGACCTCGAAGTCTCCGCCACATGCACTGTCACTTGGGTCGACCCGAAGCAACTCCTCGCTTGCGGCCATCCCGTGCTCGGCGCTGGGCCTGTCTCCCTCCCCATGACCACTGCCGACGTCGTCACCACCCTCGCCTCACCGCTGAATTCCTTCAAGATCATCAATACCGGCGTCACCATCGGCGCCTTCACCCAGGACCGCGAATCCGCGATTCGTGGTGTCCTTGGCGCCCAGGCCCGCATGATTCCCCTTCACGTCTCCGTTGATGCTCCCGATGGACCCCGCAAGGTCAACGTTGAAGTTCTCGACCTGCCCTCCCTCACGCCCACCGCTGTCCAGGTTGTCCTCTATGATTCGCTCCTCGAATCGAACCAGAGTTCCGAAGCTTTCAGCTATCACGTCACGGGCCACATCGATCTCGCCGGCTTTCCCTCCCTCCCGTTAGATTTTTGGGCCCCCTCCGGCCAGCCAACTCCCGCGACGATGATGGCCGCTCTTCTCACCGGCACCCAGTTCACTCGCATATATTCGAACGGCGCCCGCCAGGACGTTGTCCGCTCGATCGATTTACGGGTTCAGGCTGTTCCCCACCCTGTTGAAGTAACGCTCGATCAAGCGCGCATCGCTTCGGCCGACATCGCTCATGCTGGCGAGACCGTCACAGTCGAAGCCACCGTTCGCCCCGCTCATCAGCCTGAGCGCAATGTTCGCATCGCCTTCAAACTCCCCGTCCGGCTCGCCTCGGGTAATCTTCGTCTTCTGGTCTCTGACGCCGCCACGCTCGATCGCACTTTGCTCCAGCCCCGCGTTTCTGCCGTGCCCGCCGATCTCGCAACTGTTCTTGCCGAGGCCCGCGATCAGCATGCCGCCGACCGCATCTACGTTAGCCTTCTCGCACCTGAAACTCAGGGTGAAATTCACGGCCAGACCCTCACCAGCCTGCCGCTTTCCGTCGCCAACGCTCTTGAACCCTTGCGCAACGCTCAGGATGCCGGACTTAACGGCGAATCTGCTGAACTCGTCGGCGAAGCTCCCGCCGGAGGTGTCCTCACCGGCTTCTGGATTTTGAGTCTGAACATTGTGCCCGGCGGTTTAAACTGAAGTCGTCGCAAGATCGATTCACCCTTCTCCCCTACCCACCGGCGCTTTAGGGGACTGCGCCGGCAAATTGCAAACTCTGTCGAGGTTTTCGGAGCAACGATGGCTCAAATAGAAGGTCTCGCAGCTCACGCGGCAGGCGCGGAGCTGCTTCCTCTGCGTTACGACCCAGGCAAGCTCGGTGCGCACGAGGTCGAGATCGCGATTACCCACTGCGGCGTCTGCTACAGCGATATTCACCTCATCTCCAACGATTGGGGCATCAGCCAGTATCCCTTCATTCCGGGTCACGAGATCATTGGCACCATTGCCGCCCTGGGCAGTGAAGTCCGTTCGTTGGAACTCGGCCTGCGTGTCGGCCTCGGCTGGCAATCCAACTCCTGCGGCCAGTGTGAGTGGTGCATGCGCGGCCAGGAGAACCTCTGCGCCTCGGCAGAAGGCACCTGCGTCCATCGCCACGGCGGCTACGCCGACCGCGTCCGAGCCAACGCCCGCTTTGTCGTTCCCATCCCCGAGGCGCTGCCCAGCGAACAAACCGCACCTCTGCTCGGCGGAGGCATCACCGTCTACAACCCCTTGCGCATCGCCGGCGTTAACCCTTCCTCTCGCGTTGGCGTCGTCGGTGTCGGCGGCCTCGGCCACCTCGCCATCCAGTTCGCGCGTGTCTTCGGTGCTCACGTCACCGCGTTTTCTACAACTCTCGCGAAAGAGGACGATGCCCGTTCTCTCGGGGCTGACCAGTTCGTCAACAGCCGTGAATCAAAGGCCATGAAGGAGGTCGCTGGCTCACTCGACTTCATCCTCACCACCCTAAACGCCGACCAGGACTGGAGCTCCTATCTCCAGGCGCTTCGCCCCAACGGAACCCTCTGGTTCGTCGGCGTTCCGCCATCTCCGGTCTCTGTGCACGCCTTTCCGCTCGTCTCAGGCATGCGCACCGTCGGAGGCAGTCCCGTTGGCAGCCCCTTCCGCCTGCGCGAGATGCTCGACGTCGCCGCGCGCCATGGGGTCAAAGCCATCACCGAACGCTTTCCCATCGAAAGGGCCAACGAAGCGGTTGAAAAAGTCAAGAAAGGCAAAGTCCGCTTCCGCGCTGTCCTCGCGAATTAGCGCCTAACCGCAGCTATTTGCGAATCTCCGGCATGATCATCGTTTCAAAAGCCGATCATCTTGTGAGCGGCTGACGTCGAAAACCTGCCCCAGGCGAGGTCGCTCAAGCGATGGAGTCGAAACTGGGATTTGCCCTTGTCTTTTCACGCCTCTGCGCCACGCGCCGCTCAAATAATCACTGAATCACTGGATACTGCCCGGCTGATTTCCACAGCAACCTTCGTTAAGATGTTTCTCGCATGCCCTTCCCGATCAAGACGTGCGTCGTCTGCCACGAGGAATTCGAACTGCGCCCCGGCAAGCCCGGCTTCGCCAATCGCTGTCCCTCTTGCAGCGAACCTGAGGAATCCGCTGAGCCCGAGCCTCGCCGCTCAACCGATTACTCCGAGCGCCGCGCCGAACTCGAAGTCAACGCCGCCCGCCGCCGCGCCATGCGCGACCTCCTCTATCGCAAAGACAGTTAGCGCAGTTTCGCCAACTGCTCAACACTTGTCATCCTGAGCGAACGGGGCCCCAAGCGTACCGCCGTTTGGGGATGGTGAGTCGAAGGATCTGCTTTTTTGTCGCTGATTGCTTCCCACGTAAAATAAATCAGTGAAGCAAAAACCTGCCAATCCTTCCCCAACTGTCGGCTTTGTCTCTCTCGGCTGCCCCAAGAATCTCGTCGACTCCGAGGTCATGATGGGCCTCCTCGACCGCGCCGGAGCGCGTCTCACCGCGCAGCCCGAAGACGCGGAAATCCTCGTCGTGAACACCTGCTCTTTCATCGATTCCGCCAAACAGGAATCGGTCTCGACCATCCTTGAGATGGCTCGCCACAAAGCCAGCGGACGCGCAAAAAAACTCATCGTCGCCGGCTGCCTCGTCGAACGCTATCGCGACGAAATCCAGAAGAGTATTCCCGAAGTCGACGCCGTGGTCGGCACCGGCGAGCTCGAATCCGTTCTCAAAGCGGCCGGCCTTGAACCCGGCTCGGCGCCCGCCGCACCTTCACCCTTCACCATTCTGACCACCGCGCACGCCGCAGTGCGCTCGGGCAAAGAAGCGCTTTCCGGCACGCACAAATCCAGAGCCGAAGGCGACGCCCGCGAGCGCTCCGGCCGCTTCCTTCGCGACGCCTGGGCCGGCGCTTCGTCCACGCTGCCCACGTATCTCTACGACGAAACCACCCCGCGTCTCATCTCCACGCCGCGCGCCTCCGCTTACATCAAAATCGCCGAGGGCTGCGACCATCCCTGCACCTTCTGCGTCATCCCCAACCTGCGTGGCAAGTTCCGTTCCCGCCGTTTCGAGTCCGTCGTTGCAGAAGCAGAGCAGCTCGTCGCCCGCGGCGTAAGCGAAATCACCCTCATCGGCCAGGACACCACTTGCTATGGCGAAGATCTTGGCTTTAAGGACGGCCTCGCGGCCCTCCTCGACACGCTCGCCCGCATTCCCAACCTCAAGTGGCTCCGCTTTCTCTACGCGTATCCCAATCGCATCACCGGAAAGCTGCTTGAGACCATCGCCAGGCACGAGAACATCTGCAAATACCTCGACCTTCCCCTCCAGCACGCCTCGCCCGGTGTCCTCAAGCGCATGAAGCGCGGCGCTTCGGCCGATATCTTTCTTAAAACTCTCTCTAAGGTGCGCGCCGCCGTCCCCGGTGTCGCTCTCCGCACCAGCTTCATCGTCGGTTTTCCCGGCGAATCGATCCGTGACTTTGAGCTTTTGGAGGAGTTCATCAAAGAGGCCAAATTCGACTGGCTCGGCGTCTTCAATTACTCGCATGAAGAAGGCTCGGCGGCCTACGCGCTCGAAGAGCAGTTGCCCCAGCGCACCATCGAGTCGCGCCGCCGCCGCCTCATGAAGCTCCAGCAATCCATCTCGCGACGCCAGAAGAAAAACTGGGTCGGCCGCGAATTCACGCTCCTCGCCGAGGGCCCGAGCACGGAGACTCCCCTGCTCTGGGAAGGGCGCACCGAGTTCCACGCTCCCGAAATCGACGGCAAAGTCTTCATCAACGACTTTGGACCCCTGGCTGAACTCGAACCCGGGCGTTACTACCGCGCCCTCGTCACCGAGTCCCACGACTACGACCTGGTCGCCCGCATCGTCTCGCCTGAAAGCTAGCTCTCTTGGCTACTCTTTGTTTCCTGCCTTACCATCACTCCATGGCCATTCAACGCCGCACATTCATTGCTTCTTCCGCCTGCCTCCTGCCCGCCGTGGCACTGCGAAATGTTCTCGCGCAAAGCTTGCCCGCAACGCCGGCCGCCCCTATCGTGAGCCCTGTTCCTGCCGGCCAGGACCGCTCCGGCCATCTCCACTCTCTCGGTTTCAGTTCGCTCGCTTTCAAGGTCGTCCCCTCTGACACCGCTGGCAACCTTTTCATCATCGAGCACACTAATCTCATGCCCAAGACGGGGCCGGCACTGCATCTGCACTTTTCACAGGAGGAGTGGTTCTACGTCATGGAAGGCGAAGTTCGCTTCCAGGTCGGCGAACGTCGGTTGCAACTCGGGCCAGGGGAATCGCTGCTCGCCCCGCGACGCATTCCTCACACCTTCTCCGCCGTCGGTTCTCCTGCGCACATGCTCATCGCCTTCACCCCGGCTGACAAAATGGAGCAGTACTTCATCGACGCCGCCGCCCATCCCGAACTCGCAGCCACTGAGGAATTCACAAACCGGTACGACATGCAATGGATGGGTCCCTCGCCCTTTTGGAAGTCCTAGCGTCTGTTCGTCTTGTACAGGACCGCGGCGTTCCTTTGAGCACGGCTCTTCCGCGATTATTTGCCCTGCGTCTCCGTCGAAACACGTACAAACGAGATGCGCGACTTCATGAGTTCCTGCTGGTTGATGTATTCGTTGTGGTCGGTGTCCAGCCGGTCGAACTCCGCCGACATGAAATTCATCCACTCCTGCTTGGAGATCTGGCCGTCTTTGTTGGTGTCCATCAGGAGCAGGATCTCCTTGGTGTTCTCCTCGGCGATTGCCTGTTTATTTGAGATGTGCGGGCTGCTCGCCGGAGTTTGTGCGAAGCCCGTAGCCGTTAGTACCAGGCTTGCGCTCATCAGCATGTTGACAAG
>JASHSG010000007.1 GCA_030040935.1 Acidobacteriaceae bacterium
GTCCTCGGCCACACTAAGGTCCAATGAGCTGCTGCTCGAGACGCCGTGGTGCACGGCCGCCCAGATGGCCGAAACAAACGGAAGCCCGGTCAGCGCGCGCCACTCTTCGGCCAGGTCGAGATACAAGAGCTCTTCGCCGCTGCGTTCAAACCGGTTGTGCCGTTCTTCGAGAGCCAGCAGCGCCGGATCGCCAATAAGAATTGCCGCATCCGCGCGCTCCAGCATGGCGTCCAGGTCAGCGGCCATGGGCAGGAACGGAACCTCCGCATTGCCCCACATATGGAACATCATGCGCACATAGGCGAGCGTCGTCCGGCTTGCGGAATCGGCTGCCACCGAGCGCAGCTTTTTGAGCGGATGGCTGGCCCGATGCACGAGGATCAGCGAGCGGACGCGGCCTTTTGACGCGATCGTACAGCCGGGAAGAATCTGCAGCCCGCGCGTGGTGGGCAGCGAAGCAATGGGAATCAATCCAATGTCAGCCCGCCCATCGGCGAGCCGCGCCGCGCACTCCGACGGCGTCATGCGGTCGATGCGATAGCGCCTGGCCAACGCCTCGTTCTGCGGCGCATGCTCAAAATCCCACATCAGCGGCGCGGGATTCAGAAATCCGATCGCCGCGATCCGCAAACGCGTCTCCTGCACGGGGCTCACATCTCTTAGACTACCAATCTCCGAGTCTGGATTCGCGACCTGGACGCACCAGGGTAAGCAGAGTCGTCACCTCCGCCGTGCTTGACACCGTAAGCCCGACCACGGGGATAATCGAGGCAATGTGCTGCGTTGGCTTGCATGGCTTGATTGGATTCTTCGCCCTCCTGTTCCTTGCCGCCGCCGACCCCGCTCAGCAAGCCGTCAAGCTTCCTCCTCTTCCGGCCCCGGCTTCGCAGCCCGCCGACACTTTCCACTTCGTTTCCGACGGCCCCCGGGGGCCCGGCTGGGGCCATCCCGATGAGATAGCTCGCAAATATTTTCACGAAGACCTGCCCGCGCTTTTTGAGCGGACCCTCAGGCTTAACGCGGCGATCCCAGACCGCGCCACACTCCGCTGGATCTTCACCGGCCCGCGCGCCGGGGTCACCGTCGAGCTTACGTCAAGCAAGGTGCGTCTAACCGAGCGCTATTACGATTCGATGGCGCTCTATGAAGGCCAGGGCAACTTTCCCGAAAAAACTGTCTATACAGATGAACGCCAATACACAGGCGATGCGCACATGCTCACCGTCATCGCCGACGCGCATCTGGCCGTGCGCGTACTCGTCAACGGCCTTGAGATCCTCGAGGCTCCAATGCTTTTCGATGTCACGCGCCATCAGCTTCTGCTCGCCGCTCCGCGCTCCGCACATCTCGTTGTCGACGGTTCCCTGCTCCAGCCCGAATTGCAAGATGCGACCATCGTCATCCATCCGGATGAAGTGCACCAGACCATGCTCGGCTTCGGCGGCAGCCCCAGCATTCCCGCATATGCTGAGCTGAGCGACGAGGGCAAGCAGAAGTACTGGCAGATCCTCAAGCGGTACAACCTGCTCCTCTTCCGCGAGTATCCAATGGGAACCGAGCTCAAGCCCGACCTGAGCAACCTCGACGACCTCAACGACGCCACGCCGCATTACTACGGCGACAACTTCCCCAATAGCGAGGTTTCCAGTTTCGACTATAGCCGGCACGTCCTTGCGCTCGGCGGCAGCGTCATCTACGAGCTTTGGGCGCTTCCCTCATGGGCAACAGTTCCCTACTCCGGCCCGCACGCCGATGGCGCTTCCGCCAAGCCCTTCAAGCAGGTTGCCAATCCCGAGCAATACGCGCGCATCGTGGTCAGCTATTGCAAGAAGGCCCAAGCCGCCACCGGATCCGCTCCCGCGATCGTCGGCCTCGAGAACGAAGTCGATCAGCCGCCCGAAGTCTTCGCCGCTATGGCGCTTGCTCTGCGCAGCCAGCTCGACAAAGCCGGCTTCACCCAAACCCGTATCCAAATGGCCGACGCCAGCTACATGTTCCTCGGCGTCGACCGCGCCAATGCTCTCCGCACCGACCCGGCTGCCTGGAACGCCGTTGACTACTCCGCCGCGCACGAGTACGACTTCCAGGAGTTCCTCTCCAACCCCGATCTCTACGATGCGCGCATGAAGGCCATGCACGAGGCAGCCGCCGGCAAGCCCTTCCTCGCGACGGAGATCTGCATCAACGATCCTCACTACCAGGAGCCGTCGTATCGCATCGCCTTGGCCGTGGCTGAGCTTTATCACAAGAACCTGACCGGACTGGACGCCGTGGCCCTCATGTATTGCTGGCTGCTGCTCGATGTGGAACAGCCCACCTTCGCTGGATCACGCTCGCTTCTGGCGCCCGACCGTACTCGAGGATGGACTCCCCAAACTACCAGTTTTCAGCTCCGCGTTCTCGGCGCCTACAGCCGGCATATTCTCAAGGGGATGCAGCGTGTCGGCGTCGACAGTGGCGACCCGGACCTGCTGGCCACCGCATATTCCGGCGACCAGGACGAAACTCTCGTCGTGATCAACCGTTCCACTGTTGCGCGCAGGCTCGCGATCCAAGGCGCAGCCCATGCGTGGGCCGAGATCGAGCGCACAGGCCTCGAAGAAGAGAACGCCGTCTCTGCTCTTCGCACCGACAATGTCATCCAACCCGGAGAGATCGTTGTCTTCTCCACCATCAAGGCCCAGTAATTCGAGACCTCTTGTGCCCTTTCAGCGATCATTGCCGATTGGCCTTGCGTTCCTGCTCTGTGCGGTGCCTTTTTCCGCGCAGATTGTCATCGACCACCGCTACTCGAACACCGACGCGCAGAGCCTTATCGGCCTGCCCATGGGGAGCCACAAGACCATCGTTGACAAAGAAGGTAACCTGAAGTGGTCGCAATGGAACCTGGAGCGTAAGCCGCTCGATACTCCCATCGGTTTCAGCAGCCAGATGGACGGCGAACTGGCCATCCAGGCCTTTCGCGGCGCTGAGCCCTTCACCGTCGTCAGCCAGCAGCTCCACCGCGACCGCTATCCGTTCATCGTTTCCGAGCTCCACGCCGGCGGCCTCGTTCTCAAGGAGCTCGCCTTCGCCGTCGATCCGGGCGCAAAGCTGGGCCAAATCCCTAGGGCGAATTCGGGCGCAAGGGGCCTCGACGTTGTGGAACTCGCCTTCTTTAACAACGGAGTCGCCACGGACCAGGCCGATCTCAAGTTGAGCGGCCGCGAACGCAACCTTCCCGGTCACGTCGTCGGCCACATGCTCGAGAATGGCGCCGGTGAAGACGTCGCTCTGGTTACCGACACTGGCGGCGCTGCCGTGACCACAGAAGACAAGGGCCTCACCCTCGCGCTGCACCTCACTCTTGAGCCCCATGCGGCGCGCGCCATTTGGGTTGAGCTGCCCTATGAGTGGCCCGCCTCGCGCAACGGCGAGCTCCCGCAGGAAAGCGGGACGGCTCTGCGCGAAAAGGCCGTGGCCGATTGGGACGCCCTTTGGGCCAGCGGAACCAAAGTCGACTTCCCCGACAAACGGCTCACCGACTTTTACTACTCATCCATCGCCTACGTTCTCATCCTCACGGAGTACGATGCCCGCGGCGATCTGTGGGCGCTCGATGGACCTGCAGTTTACCGCCAGTATTGGGGACGAGGCGAGTACTTCCAGGCGCGCGCAATGGAGGTAGCCGGCTTCATGCGGCCTGCGCGCGAAAGTGTGGAACACGCCTTCCACGAGATCAACGACGACGGCGAATGGGACTTCCCACCCGCCAGCGGATGGCCCGCCTGGGATAACTCTGCGGGCAACGCCGCGGCGGTCTGGGATTACTATCTTTTCTCGCGCGACAAACCATGGCTGGCGCGCGCGTATCCCTACCTGCTTCGCTCCGCCGCATGGATTCGCGATCACCGCGAAGAGTCCGCGCTCGAGGGCGTCGACGGCATTCCGCTCGGCGCACGGCCCATCCACCGTATGATTCCTTCGCGCTGCCGCACCGAGCCCGACCCACCGCTCGGCCCCGGTGAAAAACCGTATTGGTTTGGGCTGCTCCCCTGGAGCTACGGAGACTCCGGACTGCCCGAAGGCCATTCATTTTCACACAACTTTTTCGCTGCCTACGCTGAGAAAGTTACCAGTGAAGCGGCCTCTGTACTTGACCACCCGCACGACGCCGCCTGGCTCGACCGCGAGTACAGCGACTACACTTCCGCCATCCGCGAAAGCGTTCGCCGCGCAGTGACACTTGAGACCATCTCCCCGCCGTATCTGCCCGCGATGCCCACGTATCCTCAGGGCGCCTACTCGCAAACTTTTCTCGCCGTTTATCCCACTGGCCTCTACGCGGCAGACGATCCGCTGGTGACTGGCCTCATCGCGCGCATGGAAGGCGAGGAAAAACAGGGTCTCCCGACCAACGTCGCCTGGGCGGGACCCGCCGGGGTCTGGGCTGGTGAAGCAATGAACATGGCCGAAACGTACCTCCTCCGCGGTGAAAAGCAAAAAGCCGCGGACATGTTGACCGCCGCTCTCAATCACAGTTACACCACCAACGTGTGGAAGGAAGAGATTCTGGTCGATGCCGCCGCGCCGAGGGCCTGCGATACACCGCACTCGAAACGCGCCAACATGGAAGGCACCGGCGACATGCCCGAAGCCTGGGCCAGCGCCAACCTGGTCCTGTTCCTGCGCGATATGCTGCTCAACGAGCGCCAGGGCAAACTGCATCTATTGCCCGGCCTGCTTTCAAGCTGGGTGCCCGAGGGCGAATCTCTGGTGCTCGCCGATGCTCCGGTGACTACGGGCGGCGAAGTGAATCTCCGGGTCGAACATGCCAACGCCAAACTCTGGCGCGTCACCGTCGATCCGCACAGCCTCGCCCGTGACTTCGTTCTCCATCTCCCGGTCGATGTGAGCGCTGTGAGCTCCGTCCGAGTGAATGGCACGGCCGCGACAGTGGAAGCGGAAGTCCCGTTTCAATCTTCCCGCGCTTCCGTCACCGTTGAGGTGGCGCTCAAATGAACCGCCGCGCGTTCCTTCGCCGTGCAGGCGCCGCGGCAGCGGCGTCCTTCATCGCGCCCAGGGTTTTTTGCGCTCAAGGCGGCAGACAGCCCATCGCCGCTGCGCTTTCGATCGATGAATCCGTCACCCTGGCCAATGTCCCCCTTGACTTCATCGGGCTGAGCTACGAATCGGCGCAATTAGCCAATCCAGCCTTCTTTTCATCGCAGAATACCGCGCTCATCTCGCTTTTCCGCGAGCTTTCCAGCCAGGGAGTGCTTCGCCTCGGCGGAGGCACAAGCGAGTTTACAGCTTTCACGGCCACGGAACCCTCGGGCGCGCCGCCGATCGATTCAGCCGGTCCTGACACAAGCAAAAACGTCAAGACTGACACGCCGGTCTCACCGGGAAGCCTGCGCAATCTGCGCGCATTTCTCGACGCTGCAAACTGGCGCTGCCTTTACGGCCTCAATCTCGGCCGCGGCCGCGTTGATCGCGCCGTTGAAGAGGCATCTTATGCACAAAACATCCTTGGCTCCCGCCTCATCGCCTTCCAACTGGGCAACGAGCCTGACGCCTGGCGCAACCGCTATCGCCCGGCGACGTGGAGTTATGCCGATTACTGGAAAGAATGGTCTGTTGCGCACGCCGCCATCGTCGCGCGTGTTCCCAATGCCAGATTCGCGGGTCCTGACGTCTCGAATCGGATGGCTTACGTGACCGGCTTTGCTGAAGATGTGAAGCAGAGCGCATCCGAAGTCGTAATGCTGACCTCGCATTACTACGCCATGGGCCCGGCAGGGGCACCGGGCATGACTATCGACCGGCTTCTCTCCCCCGACCCGAAGCTCGAAAGAGACCTGGAAACCGCGATGGCTGCGGCGCGCAGCTCAGGTCTCCC
>JASHSG010000091.1 GCA_030040935.1 Acidobacteriaceae bacterium
TCACATAGCCGTTCGTGGTATCGACGGCGTTCATCAGGGGCGCGGCTTCCACTTCGACGGTCGTGCTGGTCTGGCCCACCTTGAGAGAAACATTCAACGTGGCCGTCCGGTCGGCCTCCACCGTGATGTGCGGTGTCTTCTGCGCCTGGTACCCATTTGCCTCGTAGGTCAGCGTATAAGTGCCGATGGGCAGGTTCACAAATGTGTATTCGCCCGCATCGTTGGTCTTGGTGCTTCGCGTAAGTGAGGTCTGCTCGTCAATGATGGTGACCGTCGCATTCGGAATCACTCCGCCCGAGGCATCGGTCACCTCTCCGGTAATGCCGCCGAGTGTTTGCTGCGCGGCCAGAAAATTGCTCAACAGCACAACGGCTGCGCCAAGCGCGAGCAGCCCGGAAATGGGATAGGAAAACAAACGCATGAAACGCTTCAAAGGACTGACCTCGAAATAGAAATTTCCCCGGAAACCTTGGGGAATCACCGACCGCTTGACTGTTTTTTGAAGTATCGAGTTTCTTGAGCGTTAAGTTGCTGCGCAGGATAGAACTTGCCAACGCGACCCACGACGGTTGAATGGCTCTCCTGCTCGCGCTGCAGGTTAAGAGAATATTAATTGCACCGGCATAAATTTCATCTAAGGAATTTGCGTGTCCTGCGTGAGAGAGTGACGGGTTTTCCACAGCACATCACACGGCTTTGGTTTGTCTTCGCCGCAGCGCGTACCAGGCGAGCCCGGCGCCAATATAAACGAGATAGAGATACGGAATTCGAGCGTGAGCACTGTCTTGGGCGGAGTTGAGGTCGAAGATCGTGATCACGATGATGACGGCCACCGTCAGGGCGCTGACTGCCGCCAGCAGGTGTGAATGCTGGCCCACGGCACGCCGCGCGAAGGGCAGCGCCATCGCCACCAGCGCGTAGGCGGTTAGAAATCCAAACACCGCCATCGATCCCAACAGATCGTAGATCGAGTATCCGGTCACGCCCCTCATCACCATGAGGCAAATCACAACCAGAATCAGCGTGGTCGCGAGGGCGATGCCGGCGCCGGGCGTGCC
This sequence comes from Acidobacteriaceae bacterium, assembly GCA_030040935.1. GTDB lineage: Bacteria > Acidobacteriota > Terriglobia > Terriglobales > Acidobacteriaceae > Telmatobacter. The sequence goes on from JASHSG010000091.1 coordinate 1,059, forward strand.
GTGCTTACGATTGGTTCGCCGGAAAAGTGCCGGCAGCAGCCCGTCGCGCGCCATCCGCATCAGCACGCGAGCGGCCGCGGTGGCACAGGCCAGCACGCACGCGAACATGCTGATGAACGCGCCGCAGTCGATGGCCACTCCCAGCAGCGACACCCCGGCCTTTCGCGCAAGAAGATGCATGGGGCTTGTGGTTTCGCTCAATGCGCCCAGTCGTCCCTCGAAGCCCAGCACTTCAGAATATGCGCACAGCATGAAAAACACGCCGGAGAGCAATGCGCACTGCATCACGGCCCGGGGAATGGTGCGCAGTGGGTCGCGCGCCTCGCCGCCCATGGTCGTTGCGCTTTCAAATCCCACGAAGCTGAAGATGGCGAGCACCAGCGCCGTCCCGAGAGATGATAGGTGCACTCCCTTGAGATGGAACTGGCTGGCATCGATCCGCAAGCCGAGATGAAACGGCAAGAGCGCAAGCACGATGAGAATCAAGCCGACCGACAGGGCTTCGATCCACAGCATCACTTCTGCCGACAGCTTCACGTCGCGATAGGCAATGACCCCGGCGGCGGCGCAAACCAGAAAAAGTACCGGCACGGCAGGTGGCGACCAGTGAAGAAACTGCTCTGAGAGCACGGTTGCGTAGTAAAGCGCGCCGCCCGCGACTGATGCGCCGGTTGCGAGGTAAGCGAGCAGCAATCCCCACGCTGATGCGGCGCCGAAAGCCGGCGGCAGCGTGTCTGCTGTGTAACTGTAGAGCGAACCGGGCGAAGCCGACAGCCTCGCAAACCGGCTTACGCAAAATCCCACCAGCAGCATGGAGCCGGTCGCCAGCAAATACACAAACCAGGTTGCATTTCCGGCCAGCCCCACAATGAGGGGAATCGTGAGCGAAGCCGACGTGCTCGGCGCAGTAGCCGAGACCGACTGGGCAAGCGTCTCCATTGGCCCCAGCGCTCCCTTGCGCAGGCCGTAGGCTTCCGGCGCGCTCTCCCGCGCATCCACTTTGCCGCTGATGCTCGTGGCGTCGGTCACAGCCTGGCCTTTTGGGTGTTTTATCGCTCGACGGTGGCTTCGATCGTACCATGCGGCTCGTCGATGGGCACGAAGATGTGGTTGGGATTGTCCTGGCCGAAGGGGTGCAGATTGGCGAGCAGATGGTGCAGGTTGGGCATGGAGAAACGGATGCGCGCGATCTCGGGCGCGGCTTCGAGCGCGGCTTTGCCCATGTCGAAGAGCGTATGCTGCACACTCATGCTGTCGTGGGCCGCGAATGTCCTGAGCAGCGCGGCGAGGATGCGCGCGCGGGCTTGCGCATAGTCGGGCACAGCGACCGCATAATCCCAGGTGACGGTGGCGCGCGTTCCGAGTATTCGGTCGCTTGCGGGCTTGAGCGTGGTCAGCTTGTCGACAATATAGCCGGCGAAAGCTGATTTCGTGGTCTTCAGAATCGTCAGTCCCTCCACGCCGGAGCGAACGGACCATTCGCGGTGGCCCCGGTCCCGGACGGCGCGCACGGTCTGAACCTCCGGCCCGCCGAGCTTGAATGTGGTTGGCTCGGGTGCGCCGCCGATGGTCAGTGGCTCCCAGGCGCGCGCTTCGATTTCAACGCGAACGCCCGAAACCTGCGAGTTGCCGGTGAGCAGATAATCCCCCAGCTCCATTGCGAACTCCTCGATAGTCGCCGCGTTGGAGCCGCGTGCCACATAGTACACGGTGTTTTTCATCGTGTCTGTGGGCAGAACCTGGCTGTTATCGGCCTCGGTGAAACTGGCCTCGAAACCTCCCTCCAGCATCACGTGAACGGCCCACTCGTCGAAGTGATGGCGGTCCTTCAGGCGTGTGATTCGCGAAAGACGCACGCGCGATTTTCCGTAGCTGTTTTCGCCCAGTCTGGCCATTCGTCAGCTTCCTCTATACGTTGTGTAGCTGTTTTCGCTCAAAAGCAGAGGCAAATGGTAATCCGCGTTGCCATCGCAGGTGAAGATAACGACGATCTCAGGGTAGATGCTCGCCCGCCCTAGCCGCGCAAAGTAAGCGCCCGCGTCGAAAATCAGCCGATACGGGCCGGAAGCAGCATCCCGCTTGAGGTTGCGGCAACGGCCCTCACTATCGGTGGTCGCGAAGGCGACCTCGATCCAGTCGCCTGGCGCATCATGCACGCGCTCGGCGTTCTGTCCGCCCGTAGAAACCTCAATCCAGCCGCCACCGGCAAACTTTTCCAGGCGCACCGCAATCCCCGCGGCAGGCTTGCCCAGGGCTGCGTCCAGGACATGCGTTGAAATATTGCTCATTCGACCAGCCACTTTCCCAAGCGGATTTGCATAATCTGGCGCTGCTGCTCGGCTGCTTCGCGCAACTCGGTCTCATCGTCGTTGTCCATGCGCCGTTTGAGAATGGCGAGCATCTCGGCGGCGCTTTTGCCGGTAGCGCAGACGATGTAAGTGAAGCCGAAGCGCAGCTCATAGAGACGATTGTCTCGAGCCAGCTCGGCCAGTACCAGGTCATTTGCGGTTCGCGCCGACCATTGTTCCTGCCGCGACCATTCCGATGATTGCGCCCCGACCGCGTTTGACAACTTTGCCCCAACCGCAGCAGGCATGCGCTCGCCGATGCGCGGATGACACGCGAAGGCCTCCAGCCAGTCCGGTCTCTTCATTGTGCTCCACACTCGGTCGGCGGCCTCGCTAAGCGCGTCCGGGTTAACGATGGGGCGCAGGGCGACCATCCCTGCAGCCCATCGCTTCGATCCGCAGCAGGCGATCATCGCTTGCAGGGCTGCTGACTCGCCGGTTGCGTTCCACGCTGCAAGCCTACCATTCATCGCTGCCATCCCTCCCGGCGCAGTGAGAGCAACAGTTCGTCGAGAAGATTTGCCGCCACGCGGCGTCGGTATTCGGCGGTGGAGCGAATGTCGTCGATCGGCTTCACTTCGGCAAGCAGCGCGCGGCGCGCAGATTGAGCTGTCTCCCGCGTGACGGCCTGTCCGAGGAGGGCCGCTTCAGTTCCGAAGAGCCGTGTGGGGAACGGCGCCAGGCTCGCTGCCGCGAGACGAATCTCCCGGATTACGCCATCTTCAGCGAGCGCGGTCGCCGCCAGCGCGACCTTGGCGATAGCCATGGCGCGGCGCGTTCCCACTTTGCGCAGGTACTGAACGTGGCGCTCAAAACGGCGCGGTAGATGAATCGCATAAAGCAGTTCATCGGTCGACAGAACGTTGCGCTTGTATCCGGTGTGAAAAGCAGAGTAGGGAACCCGGCGGCGCCCGCGGACGGAGATGATCTCGATCTCCGCGTCGTAGGCCAGCAGCGCGGGAGAGGAATCGGCGGCCGGCGAGCCATTTACAAGGTTTCCGCCGAGCGTAGCACGGCTCTGATTGGCGATGGATCCAATCCAGCTCGCGGCCCTTGCGAGCAACGGCAATTCTGCGCCAACAATGGTGTGCCTGCGCAGGTCAAGGAACGTCGCCGCGGAGCCAATGACAACGCTGTGCGGCCTGACCTCAATGGCGCGCAGATCGGGAATTCCGGTGAGGCTGACGAGCCTGGGAGCGTCAAGGCGGCCGGCGCAAAATGCGACCATCAACTCCGTTCCGCCGGCAATCGGTGTCCAGGCTCCGGGTTCGGAGGCGAGCAAATCAAGCACCGCGTCGAGTCTTCCCGGCGCGACCAATTCGTGCTTGCTCGCGTCACCGCGCATGGGAAGCCTGCTCCACGGCTGATCCCGTCCCCGGTTTGGCTTCCAGTGCGGCCGTAGCCGCCACCGCGTCGAAGATGCGCATGAATCCTGTGCAACGGCAGAGATTTCCCGCGAGCGCCTCGCGAATCTGAGAGATGCCCGGATGAGAGTCTTGTGCGAGCAGCTGAGTAGCAGCCATTAACATGCCCGGCGTGCAGATGCCGCACTGCGCGCCCCCGTGCTCTAGAAACGCCTTCTGCAAAGGATGCAGTTCGCCCTTGCGGGCCAGGCCTTCCACGGTCTGAATATCCGCCCCTTCGGACTGCAAAACCGGAACCAGGCAGCTGTTCACGAGCTCGCCGTTCATGCGGACCGAACAGGAGCCGCACTCGCCCTCGCCGCATCCCTCCTTGGTCCCCTTCAAGTTCAGATCTTCTCGCAACACGTCGAGAAGGCGCTTCATCGGCGGCACCCTTACAGCCGCTGCTTCGCCGTTGACGCGAAACCGAATCGCGGGCCAGCGTTCGCTTGAAATAACACGTGCGCTCTTTCTCATCGCGCCGCCATTTCTTCCGCCGCTTCCGCTGCCGTGAGCCCAGCGTGAAGATCCTCGGGCAGAAGTGGAATTGCGTTGAATCGGACCCCCGTTGCGTCGCGAATGGCGTTCAGAATTGCAGGCGCGGGTCCGTCATGGGGCAACTCGCCGATGCCCTTGGCGCCGAATCCGCCGTATCGGAAGGGAATTTGTTCGAAGTGGACGTGAATCGGCGGGACATCCTCTGCTGTCGGGATGATGTAGTTCGTCATCTGATTGTTGGTCATGCGGCCATCCTGCCAAACCACCTTTTCGTACAGCGCGAAGCCAATGGCCTGCGCGATGCCACCCTCGACCTGGCCCGCGGCCATCACCGGATGAATCACGCGGCCCACCTCCTGCACAGCCCAAAAATCCTCCACTTCGGCGGAATAGGTGATCGTATCGACGGCAACCTGCGCCACGTAGACCGCCCACGCGTACGCTCCGTAAGCCTCGCCGTGGTATTTCTGATCGTCCCAGGAAATGCCGGGCGGCGCTTCGTAGCGGCATAATGACAAGACCTCGCCGCGCTCTTTCCGATAGCTTTCGCACGCGGCTAGAAATTCCGCTTGCGTGTAATTCGCGCCGAGCCCCGCGTGTTGGCGAAGAAGCCCGAGCAACTGCATGCAGGCACGCTCGATGATCCGGCCCACCACCATTGATGTGCGCGAGGCAACCGTGGGTCCGCTGTTGGGAACCACACCTGTGTCAGGCGCGGCCATCGCCACATCGGCGTAATCGATTCCCAGTGCCTCTGCTGCAACCTGCGTGAGGACGGTGTTTGTGCCCTGACCGAACTCGGTGTTTGAGACGAGCACGCGGATCTTGCCTTCCGGCGTGACGTCGACGCCGGCCAGCGAATTCAGGCTCACCTCTCCTGAACCGGTAAAACCTGAGCCGTGATAAAAAGCGGCTATCCCCAGGCCGTGCTTGACCGGATTCGCCCGGTTTTCGCGGAGAAACTGTGCGCGCTTGGCGTGGTAATCGCTCTCCTTGAGCGCGCGCTCGAGCAATTGATCGAGAATCAACGGCTCGCGCATCTCTTGCTCCGTCGCGTTGGTGTCGCCCACGTGCAGAAAATTTCTGCGCCGCAGGTCTATGGGATCGACTCCCGTCGCCGCTGCGATCTCATCCATGTGACGTTCCATAGCGAAGATCGCCTGCGGCGCGCCAAAGCCGCGAAATGCGCCATAGGGAATGGAATTAGTCGCCCAGGAGGTCGCCCGCACGCGAATGTTGGGGCAGAGATAGGGGCCAGTGGAATGGAGCGTGGCGCGCGACAACACCGTGGAGGAAAGTGTCGCGTACGCGCCGCCATCGGTGGCGAGATCGATCTCCATTGCCAGCAACTTGCCGTCGCGGTCCAGCGCCGTGCGATGGCGAATGCGCGACGGATGACGCTTCGTGGTCGCGGCCAGATCTTCCATGCGATCGTAGACCATCTTCACGGGGTGACGGCTCTTCAGGGCGAGAAGAGCAGCGTGGCAAGCCAGCGTAGATGGGTAGTCCTCTTTGCCGCCAAATGCACCGCCCGTTTCGGTCTGAATCACGCGAACTTTTTCCTCCGGCAGATCGAAGACCGCTCGCAGAGCCTTGAAGACGTAATAAGGGCACTGCAACGAGCCCCAGACGGTGACGCCACTTTCCGCGTTGTACTCGGCGATCATGCCCTGGTTCTCGATATACAGGTGTTCCTGAGCCCCGGTGCGGTACTCGCCCTCCACAATGTGCGCCGCGCGGGCCCATGCCGAATCCACGTCGCCCTTCTCGAGCAGAAAGGTCTTCAGCAGATTGTCTGGCCCCCACACCACCACATCCTGCCGCTCGCTCTCTTCAATGGTGAAGATGGGCGGCAGCGGTTCGTATTCGATTCGCACCGCGCCGGCCGCCTCGCGCAGCCTGTTTTTGTCAGGATGCGCGAGGAGCAGAATGGCCTCTTCGCAATGATTCACTTTGCCGTCGGCGAGGCACGGTTGATCGGCGACGATGAGCTGAATGGTATTTTCGCCGGGAATGTCGGCGGCACTGGCGATTGCGAACTCCGTCCAGTCAATCCGGCGATCGAAGGTGATCGAGCGGATGATCCCGCGCGGAATCGAGCTGCGCACCGTGGCGCCGTGCCACATGCCCTCGCGTTCCATGTCGTCGACGTAGCGCGCGCGCCCCAGCAGCTTGTCCACGCCTTC
>JASHSG010000092.1 GCA_030040935.1 Acidobacteriaceae bacterium
CATCTTTCACTCCATGGGAACAAAGGCCGCATGCGGTCTCCGCCCGAGCATAGCCTTGAGAATTGAACCCCTTCTACCACAAGTTGAACTCGTTTGTCTGTGGCTGCTGGCCCGGTGGTAGACTCACCCCATGCCGCGCGGTGTCTTCATCACCCTCGAGGGCCTTGATGGCTCAGGCAAAACCACACAGATCAGGCGCTTGGCGGCGTGGCTCACCCGCCGCGGCCAGGAGCCCGTACTGCTTCGCCAGCCCGGCGGCACCGAAATCGGCGACCGCATTCGCGAACTCCTCCTCGACTCCCGCTCCCGTTCGCTCGATTCCATGACCGAAATGGCCCTCATGTTCGCCGATCGTGCGCAAGCCATCGCCGAAGTCATTCAACCGGCCCTGAACCAGGGCAAAATCGTCGTCTGCGATCGCTTCACTGACTCCACTGAGGCCTATCAAGGCGGCGGCCGCCGCCTTGGCTCCGAAGTCGTCCTCAAGCTGCACCGCATCATCTGCCATGATCTTCAGCCTGACCTCACCCTCCTGCTCCTGCCCAGCTTTGAGTCTTCGCTCGCCCGCGCGCGCCGCCGCAACGACCGCATGGAGACTGAAACCGGCCGCAACGAAAACCGCTTCGAAACCGAGCATGACGCCTTCTACCGCCGCGTCTGGGAGAAATACCACGAAATCGCCGACCGCGAGCCCGACCGCGTCGTCCTCATCGAAGGCGATCTCACCATCGACGAGGTCCACGAGCAAATCGTCGAATCCGTCTCCGAGCGCATCCTGAGCCTCGCCGAAAAATCATGATGGGCGCTGACGGTCCGCGGTCCAGGATTTACAATTCTCGCGAACAGAAATCTCATCCAAGGTCCGGCTCACTGCGAGGCCCTATGACACCCACCCGTTCCGCTGCATTCCTTGCCGTCTTTCTTCTCGCCGTTCCCCATCTCCACGGCCAGCAATCTCCGACCACGATCGCCGGCGAGATCGGCAAGCTGCGCTCACTCTCCGACCAGGACCGCCCCAGCGCCACCATCAAAGCCGCAAACGAGATCGCTGCGCTGCCGGCCGGAATGGACAAGGTCCAGCTCGCCGACCAGGCATCGCAGCGCGTCACCGAGGGCGATCAGGGACACGCTGCTCTGCAGGCTGTCGCTGACGCGCTCTCCAAAGCCCTCGCTCAGACGCCGCTTCGCACCAGGGGCGACGAGCCGCCTCAGCCTTACATGGACCTCGCCCGCCTTGTTCGTTACGAAAACGTCTCGGTCTCTCTCGATGATCCGCTCTTCAAGAGAGCCCTCGACATCCTCGCCGCCAACGAAGCCGACATCGCCAAAGCCGACTTCACGCTCAAGGATCTCAACAACAGGAGCTGGACCCTCTCCCAGCTCCGCGGCAAAATCGTCCTCATCAACTTCTGGGCCACCTGGTGCCCGCCCTGCCGCACCGAGATGCCCAACCTCGATAACATCTACGCGCATTACGCCGGCGAGGGCCTTGTAATTCTCTCCATCACAGACGAGGACGCCTTAACAGTGGAATCGTTCCTGCGCGGAATGGACTACCACCCGCCTGTGCTCCTCGATCCCGGCGACATCGTGCATCAGCAGTTCCATATCACCGAGATTCCTCAGACATTTGTCTTTGACCGCGATGGCAAGCTGGCGGCAATCGCCATCGACCAAAGCACGCAGAAGCAATTCTTTGGCTTGCTCGCCCGGGCTGGCCTGCAACCGCAATAAGGCCGCTTGAGCGGAGCGAATCCTGAGCCTCGTCGAAAAATTTCGATGGTCACTGACGGTGCGCGGCCGAGGATTTACAATTCTCGCGAACAGAAATCTTACCCAGGATCCAGGTGATACGAGGCCTTATGATACGCATCTGCTCTGCCGTCTTTCTGGCCGCCATCTTCGTCGCGGCCCCGCATCTCCACGCCGCTGTCTCAGCGTCTAAAATTTCCGGCGAAATCGATAAGCTGCGCTCCCTCTCTGACCACGACCGCCCCATCGCAACGATCAAAGCCGCAAATGAGATCGCCGCCCTGCCCGCCGGCAAGGAAAAGCTGCAACTGGCCGATTCGCTCTCGCACCTCGTCACCGAGGGCGATCAGGGGCACGATGCGCTCCAGGCCGTTGCTGACGCGCTCTCCAATGCCCTCGCCCAAACCCCGGTTCCCGCAAAGGGCGATCAGCCGCCCATGCCCTACATGGATCTGGCCCGCCTCGCCCGCTACGAAGATGTCACCGTCTCTCTCGACGACCCGCTCTACAAAAAAGCCAACGACATTCTCGCCGCCAACGAGGCCGACATCGCCAAGGCCGACTTCACCCTAAAAGATCTCAACAACAGGAAGTGGACCCTCTCCGAGCTCCGCGGCAAGATCGTTCTCGTCAACTTCTGGGCCACCTGGTGCCCGCCGTGCCGCACCGAGATGCCCAACCTCGACGCCATCTACAACCACTACCAGAACGAGGGGCTGCTGATTCTCTCCATTACCGACGAGGATTCGTTCACCGTCGATTCGTTCCTGCGCGGCAAGAACTACCACCCCCCGGTGCTTCTCGATCCGGGCGGCGTCGTGCACAAGGAGTTCCACATCACTGGAATTCCCCAAACCTTCGTCTTTGACCGCGATGGCAAGCTGGTGGGCATCGCCATCGACCAATGCACCCAGCGCCAATTCTTCGGTTTCCTCGCGCGCGCCGGCCTCCAGCCAGAGTAGAAGCACGGCTTTCTGCCCCAATTCGACACCAAGCCGTCCGCCAGTGTTCCCGAAAATCCCCCCACGCGACAACTGCGCGGATGACCGCCGAGTATGGATGCGTGATATCGGCGTCCATTACAATCGGCACGGGCAAGGCCGGAGTTGCAATGAAGAAAAAAGGCAAAACAAGCGGAGCAGGCGATTACATAATCAGCTGCCCCAAAAAAGCGCGTGGCAATCTGGCAAAGATCAGAGCCGCAATCAAAGCCGCCGCGCCCGGCGCCACCGAACGCACGGACTATTTCAGGATGCCCGGGTATTCATATCCGGGCTTCGATTACGATGGAATGTTTGCCTGGTTCAGCTTCAAAGATCCATACATTCGCCTGCATGTGCGCCCGCCCGCCATCGAGGAACACAAGCAGGAACTTGCCCGTTATCCGGTAACCAAAGCCATCGTCAGCTTTCCCATGGACAAATCAATCCCGGCAACATTGGTCAGAAAGCTGGTCAAGGCAAGCATCCGGGTGATGAAGGACAGCGCGCGATAGGCTGGTGCCGCCTGCCGCCCGCGCAAGTCAGCTGATCTCCGTCAAATAAATGCGGCGGCGCCTGCAATTCAAGTACGCGTCATCGTTTTCGCCCATTCCGAACACCTCCCCGAAGGTGCTCGATCCGCTCACCCTCCCCGATTCGTTCGCGGCCAGTCGATGCGCCAGCGCTCTCCCGATACCGCGGCCCAATAGAGCTGCTTATAAGGGGTTTGTCGTGCGTGATGGTAGAGAACGGCGCTCCGTTCGTAGAACCCTCTCGTGTGCCACGAATCAGAGAACTTGAACAAGTGGTAGTCGAGGTGGTGGCAGAACTCGTGGCACAGCGTGCTCAAAAATGTGCCAAATGATGTGATCTCTTTCTTGATGGCGGTTCGCATCCACAAACGCAGCATCATGGTCTCGGGATCGTAGTCGCCGAACAGCTCAACCGTCCATTCGCGCCCGCGCAGAGGGCGCGCCGCGAGCACCCGCACGCCGCAGGCTGGAACCTGGTAGAACCTGCTGGCGCGCGAAAGAAACTCTGCGCAATGCGCTCTGACCTTCGCCGTGCTGCCCGTCTTGATCGTCGTTTCAATGTCGGTCGAAACGTCGGCCAGCAGATGTGCATCCTCGGGCAGGCTCAGTGTCTTGGTGCGGTCGCTCTCTGAAAAGGCGCTCCGGTCGTTGCCGCGAGGGGGTCGGTCCGTCATCATGGGAAACGCGCAAAGCAATTATTTCAGGTTCGATTCCCTCGCCGTGCCGCTCACCGCCAACCCGCCAACGGGCTGCCCGCCTTCAAACCTCGGTCCCGGACCGCTGTTTATCCCCCGTCTTTTCACTCTCGGCGCACTGTCTACGATTGACCTTTTGCCCCCTGGCCTGCCCCCCACAAAAACACTTAAGTATCCACTTGACAATTCCTCCGGCCTGCGCAATACTTAAGCTATTGCTTGACTAATTCACCTCAGGAGTCCGCTTCCATGTCCAATCCAACCGTCATTCACTCGACCTTCCAGCTCGAACGCAACCTCACGGCTTCCCCGCAGCGCGTTTTCCAGGCCTTTGCCGACGAGCCAACCAAGCGCCGCTGGTTTTTCGGCGGCACACACGCGCTTGAGCACCACCAGCTCGACTTCAGGGTCGGCGGCCACGAGCGCGCTCAGATGAAAATGGGCCCGGGAACTCCTGTCGCCGGCAAGACTCTTGTCAATGAGACCATCTACCAGGTCATCATTCCGCCGCGCCGCATCGTCGCCGCGTACAAGATGAGCATGGACGGAACGCCCTTCTCCGCGTCGCTGGTGACGATTGAGCTCCTGCCCAAAGGCTCGGGCACCGATTTGATCTTCACGCACCAGGGCGCTTATTTTGAAAACGCCGACGGCCCCGCCATGCGCAAAGAAGGATGGGAGAAGCTGCTCTCGAGGCTCGAGAAAGAGCTCGGCGAGTGAGCCGCAAGCGCGCGATCGTCATGCGCCCACGCGGCAGCCCGGCCCGCCATGGAGGAAGGCACGGCAGATGAAGCGGAAAGATCCGAATGTCGCCCGCCTCTTCCACGCGCTCGCTGACCCGACGCGCCGCGGCCTGCTCGAGCGCCTGAGCAGCGGGCCTATGTCGGTCTCGCGTCTTGCGGAGCCCTTCGACATGTCCCTCGCCGCCGTCGTGCAGCATCTCCAGATCTTGGAGAAAGCCGGCCTCGTGCGGACCGAAAAAATCGGCCGCGTCCGCAGTTGCCGCGTTGAAGCCTCCGGCCTTCGCGCCGCCGAAGAATGGCTGCGTGCGCGCCGTCCCGAGTGGGATTGCAGGCTCGATCGCCTCGAGCTCTTCCTCGATGCGCCCGGCAAGCCCAAAAAGAAATGACCCGGATATCCTCAGCGCCGGCTCGCTGCCCTTCAGCTCTGCCAACTCAGCTGACTCGCTGGCTTTCCGCTCACTCCAGTCCCAGCGCCTTCACCACCCCGTCATCCACCTGCGCCGGCTGGCCGTTCGCCTTGGTCACCACGCCGAAGCCGCCGCGATAGTCCCACATCGCCCAGCCGATGCCGTCGGCCTCGAGCGCCGTGCGCACATCGCGCAGCCAGTTGTCGCGCGACACCGGATCGGAGTGCTCGCGAAAGACTCCGAATTCATTGCAAGTCAGCGGCACATGGTTGTCACGCCCCCACGCCGCCGCTTCGTCGATCATCAGTTGGATGCGATGCGCGTTCCACCCATCCAGCCAGTACTTCTCCATGGAATACCGGTCCGCCGCGTCCGGAACTTCCCTCAGCAGCTCGTCCATCGAACTTGCCGCCGGCGGGTAAGGAATGCCATGCTCGTAACTCCACCACGGCACGCTCCAGGTAGCTCCCTGGTGCGTAAACTCGTGCGGCTCGTAGAAGTGAAAGTTGTAGATCACGTTGCCATCCGCCAGCGGTGCCACCGCCAGCAGGTCTGGAATGTCGGAGTAGTTTCCTCCCGCGGCAATGATTGTCTGCCGCGGCGCCGCTCTCCGAATCGCTGCTGCCACGCGCGCCTGGATTCCGTTCCATCGGTACGAGTCGCTGATCTCCGGCTCGTTCAGTATCTCGAAGAAGACCAGGTTCGGATCGCGATCTGCATAGTGCGCCGCCAGCCTGCTCCACAACATCGCGAACCGCTCCACCGCCTGGTCATCGGTGCGCATTCGCTGCTTGTAGTCGTCGTTGGGATGCATGTCGATGATCAC
>JASHSG010000093.1 GCA_030040935.1 Acidobacteriaceae bacterium
AAGACCGCCACGCTGGCTGCCAGGCCCGAGGTCTTTACCCATCTTAAGGCCGCGTGCGAAGATATTCGACTGGCGGTCCGCGCCAACGAATTGCTCGCGCTGGAAGAGCCGCAACTCGATGGAACGGAAATTGAGGTCCGCCAAATCGAGTTCGTCTCCGCCTGAAGAAAAGCTCCTGGCTGCCGGCTTCCGGCCGCCAGCCTTTTGTTGCCATGTCGAGATCGAGACCGACCGAGGGCCAAGTTGGACGGAGGCAAGGCAAATTGCCGCTGGTAGCTGGGAGCTAAAGGCTGAAAGCTGTCTTATGGATTGGAAAAGCCATCGCATTGATGCGTTGTTGGAGCAGGCGCTGCTCGAGGATCAGGCTCCTCGCGATGCCACGACGCATCTCACCATCGACGCCAATCTCCTCGCCGCGGGCTCCATCATCGCCCGCGAGGAGCTGGTCGTTTCCGGCCTCGGCGCCATCCCGCGCTTTTTTGAGATCTACGCCCGCCTCGACGCAAGCCCCGAGGCCCAGACTCGCTTTGAAGTCATCAGCCATCCCGAAATCTTCGACGGCGTCCGCGTCCATGCCGGCCAGGTCTTGGCCGTCATTCGCCACAACGCGCGCGTCCTGCTCAGCTGCGAGCGCGTCATTCTCAATCTGCTCCAGCACATGAGCGGCATCGCCACGCTCACGCGCCGATTTGCCGACGCCATTCAGGGCACCCACGCCCGCATTCTCGACACGCGCAAGACCGTTCCCGGCCTGCGCGCTCTCGAGAAATACGCCGTACTCTGCGGCGGCGGCACCAATCACCGCATCGATCTGGCTTCCGGCTTTCTCATCAAAAATAATCACATCGCCCTCGGCGGGGGCATTGAAGCGGTCCTTTCCCGCGCGCTGGCCCGGCGCAGGCCGCCTCAACGCGTTCAAATTGAAGTCCGCACTGCCGAGGAGCTTGACGAAGCCCTAGCTCACGGCGCCGAAGCCATCCTCCTTGACCACATGACGCCCGCCGAAGTCCGCCACTCCGTCGAGCGCATCAAAGCCGTGACCGCTGCGGAGCCCGGCCGATGGATTCCCACCGAAGCCTCCGGCGGAATCGTGCTCGAAACAGTCCGCGCTTACGCGCAGACGGGCGTGGACTTTATCAGCGTCGGCGCACTCACCCACTCCGCCCGCGCCGCCAACATCTCCATGACCATCGCCGCCGAGTCCGGCCAGGCCAGCCCGCGGGCGGGACGCGTCTTCGAAGGGCACGGCCTCTGATCGAACAAATGCCCATCATGCACAAACACGCACGGTCGCAGAACTGATGTTCGATCTCGCCGCCCTCGATTCCGATCTGGCCGGAACTCCCTTCGCCGGCAAGCTGCATTTTGCCCGCGTTACTGGATCGACGAACACCGACGCCGTCGCCGCTGCTCGCGGCGGCGCGCCGCACGGCTCGGTCTTTCTTGCCGATGAGCAGACGGCCGGCCGGGGACGCGGCGACCACGGCTGGATCTCCGTGGCCGGCGAAGGACTCTACGTCAGCATTCTCCTCTGTCCCCGGATTCCTTCCCCGCGCATGGCTCTTTTGCCGCTGGCTGCGGGTCTCGCCGCTGCCGGCGCCATCCGCACCGTCTCAGGATTTGAAGTCGACCTTCGCTGGCCGAACGATCTTCTCATTGGCCCCCGCAAAGTCGGCGGGATCCTTGCTGAGTTAACGGCCCAATCCTCAGGCCTGCCCAGCGCAGCGGCTGTGGTCGGCATCGGAATCAATGTGCATCAGCACGTGTTTCCATCGGGACTCGCCACGCCTGCGACCTCGCTCGATCTCGAAACAGGCAGACGCATCTCGCGACAAGCCCTCCTCATTGTCCTGCTAAAATCTCTTGAGCGTGAGGCCTCCGCGCTCGCCGATCAGGCGGCGGCCGAAGAGATTGCCGCGCGCGTGGAGCAGGCTTCTACCTGGATGCGCGGCCGCAGCGTCGAAGTACACGGCCCGCAGGCCTGCACAGGAGTCACGGTCGGCCTCGACGAACAGGGTTTTCTGCGTGTCCGGACCGCCGATGGCCTCGTCACCGTTCAAACCGGGGGGCTGCGCGCGAAAAGCTAGCTGCTGGCTCCTGGCCGCTGGCTTCTGGCCTTGCCTGCTGAAAGAATGAAGTTAGCTCCCGCACAATAAAGCCAGGAGCTGGAAGCCAGCAGCTAGGAGCTGCATTGAACATGTTGCTCGCAATCGATGTCGGCAACACCAATACGACGCTCGGCCTCTACAAGCTCGATGGATCGAAGCCTGAGCTCGCCGCGAACTGGCGCGTCACCACGCATCGCGCGCAAACCGTCGACGAGTACGGCGTCTTCTTCGTGAATCTCTTTGAGATGCACGGCATGAAGCCGAGCCAGGTCACCGACATCATCATCGCCTCGGTCGTTCCGCCCGTCGACTCCACCCTCCGGCAGGTCTGCGAAACCTACTTCCACCTCCAGCCGCTCTTCGTCGAGCCGGGCATCAAGACCGGCATGACGCTGCTCATTGACAATCCGGCCGAGCTCGGCGCCGACCGCATCTGCGACTGCGTTGCCGCGTATGAGCGCTACGGCGGTCCATGCATCGTGGTCGATTTCGGAACCGCCACCAAGTTTGAAGTCATCTCTGCCCGCGGAGAGTATCTGGGCGGGGCCATCGCGCCGGGCCTCGGCCTCAGCGCCGATGCGCTCTTCAACCGCGCTGCGCGCCTCAGCCGCGTCGACATCAAGCGTCCAAACAAGGTCATCGGCACCAATACCGTCGGCCACCTGCAGAGCGGACTCTACTTCGGATACATCGGCCTGGTCGACGGCATCATCGAGCGCATTCTCGCCGAGCTCGGTGCCGGCGCCGCAAAGCCGTGCATCGTCGCCAGCGGAGGCCTCGCGCGCCTCATCGCTCCCGATTCGCGCTACATCCAGGAAATCGACGACCTGCTCACGCTCGAAGGCCTGCGAATTCTTTTCGAGCGCAACCGCGCCGCCCGCCCTCGCGGCCGCGCGCGCTAACGTTCACAGCCCCGACAGCACTTCCTGCGCCGCCGGAACATGCTCGCGCAGGCTCTCCGCCGTCAGCTCATCGGCATTGCGCAGGCTGGGAAAGATCGCGGACCACAAACCGGCGACAACGAGTGCGCCCACTCCGCCGATCACCGTGGCCCGCACCGCGCCCCACCATTGCGCCGTGAGCCCGCTCTCAAATTCGCCCAGCTCGTTCGACGCGCCAATGAACAGCGAGTTCACTGCGCTCACCCGGCCGCGCATCGCCGGCGGCGTGGCCAGTTGCAGCAGCGATCCGCGAATGATCACGCTGATCGTGTCTGCCGCGCCCGCAATTGCCAGCGATGCCAGCGACAGCCACAACGTGTGCGACAGTCCGAACACCACCGTCGCCGCACCGAAGATCGAAACGCAGATAAACAGCCACCGCCCCGCGCGCCGATGCAGCGGAAACCGCGCCATGATCAGCGACATGGTCACCGCGCCGACGGCCGGCGCGGCGCGCAGCATTCCCAGCCCGCGCGGACCCTGATGCAGAATCTCGTGCGCGAAAATCGGCATCAGCGCTACTGCTCCGCCCAGCAGCACAACAAATAGATCCAGCGAGAACGATCCCAACAGCAGCCTCACCCGCCACACGTATTTGAAGCCGGCCAGCAACACCTTCATCGAGAGATCGCGGTGCTCCATCCGTCCCGGCCGCACCTTGAGCGAGCCCACCAGCACGAGAAACCAGACCACCGTTCCCAGCGTGAAGACATACACAATTCCCGCCCCCTCCAGCCTCGACTTCGCCAGAAGCCCCGATAACGGCAGCGTGAACAGCAATCCGCCCAGCGCCGGCCCCGTTATATTGGCCAGCTGAAAGATCGCTCCGCCCCACGTCACCGCGTTCACAAAGTGAGTCTCCGGCACAAGGTGAGGGATCAGCGCCGAGCTCGCCGGCGAAGAGAACGCGCGTCCCGTTCCGATGACAAACAGCACCGCGTAGATGGCCAGGATGTTCTCGGTGTTGTTGCGCGCCAGCTCCACCAGCGCTCCCGTGCAAAACACCTGCAGTGCATAGCACGTCAGGATCACGCGCCTGCGGTCGAAGCGGTCGGCCACGTGGCCGGCCGGAAGAAGAAAGATCAGCCCCGGCAAAAACAGCGCCAGGCCCGTGTAGCCCAGGTCGATCGCGCGGTGCGTGATCGAATACACCTGCCAAGCCACCGCGACCGATTGCGCCTCCGCGCCCAGAATCACGGCCACGCGCGCCAGTTGGTACCGCCTGAAGTCGCGCGAGGCAAACGCCTCCAGGCCGCGGCGCGGCAGCGAAGAACCGCTTGAGTTGTGTGGGGAAGCCGGCGTCATCGTCTGCTCTCAGGGTATAACGCCGCGCGCGACGAGACATCCGGCCGCGCCGAAGCGCTCGGCGCCAGGCGAGCAGGGCGTGAAACAATAACTCCGTACCGCCATGACCGAAGAAATCATCTCTTCTGCCGAGTCCACCCCACAATCAGCGGCTGACACCGAGTCCCCGGCGTCCACCGAATCTCCTCTTGCCGCATCTGCGGACAACCCAAGCCTGGACACTCAGCCCGAAGGCCAGTCCTTTGCTGAAGCGCTCTCTGCATTCGAGCGCTCGCACTCCCATCGCGCCCAAACCAAGCAGCTCCTGGGCACGGTCGTTTCGCTCACCGCCGATCAGGTCGTCCTCGACATCGGCTACAAGATGGAAGGCGTTCTTCCGCGATCTTCGTTTCCCAACAACGCCGGAGACGTGAACCCCGGCGATGCCGTGCCGGTTTCCATCACCGGCCGCAACGAAGAAGGCTACTACGAGCTTTCGCGCCATCGTGTGGCGCAGCCCCGCGACTGGTCAGCTCTCGAACGCGCCTTCGCCGGGAAAACCGCCGTCGCCGGCACCGTCACCGCCGTCGTCAAGGGCGGCCTTAGCGTGGATGTCGGCGTGCGCGCTTTTATGCCGGCCAGCCGCAGCGGCGCCCGCGATGCAGCGGAGCTGGAAGCGCTTGTCGGACAGCAGATCACATGCCGCATCACCAGGCTCGACGTCGCCGATGAGGATCTCGTCGTCGATCGCCGCGTCGTTCTCGAGGAGCAAGCCCGCGCGGGCCTGGCCGGCCGCCGCGCCGCGCTCAAAGCCGGCGACACCGTCAACGGCACCGTCCGCACCATCATGCCCTACGGCGCGTTCGTTGAAATCGAGCCCGGCCTCGACGGCCTTCTCCATATCTCCGACATTTCCCGCGCCCGCGTCGCCAAACCCGATGACGTTCTTTCCGTCGGCGAGCAGCTGACTCTGCGCATCCTCAAAATTGATCCGGAAACCGGAAAAATATCGCTCGGCCTCAAGCAGCTCCAGCCCGAGCCGTGGGAGACCGCCGCTGAGCGCTACGTGCCCGGCCAGCGCATCGCCGGTGACGTTACGCGGCTCACCGACTTCGGCGCATTCGTCGAGCTCGAGCCCGGACTCGAAGGCCTCATTCATATTTCGGAGATGTCGTGGGCGAAGAAGGTCCGCCATGCGTCGGACATTCTCAGGCCGGGCGACCGCGTTGATGCCGTTGTTCTCTCCATCAAGCCGCCCACAGGCACTGAGCAAGGCCGCATCGCGCTCGGACTGAAACAAACTCTCGCAGACCCCTGGTCCGAAGCCGAACGAAAATTTCCTCCCGGCTCTCAGGTAGAAGGCCCCATCACCAAAATCATGAATTTCGGCGCGTTCGTTCAAATCGGCGAGGGCCCCGACTCTACGGGAATCGACGGGCTGGTGCATGTGAGCGAGATTGTCGCCGACCGGCGCATCAACCATCCGCGCGACGTTCTGCGCGAAGGCCAGCGAGTCAAAGCCGTCGTTCTCGCCGTCGACCGCGAAAAGCGCCAGATCAAGCTCTCCATGAAGCAGCTCATTCCGACCAGCATCGACGAGTACATCGCCGAGCATAAAGCGGGCGACCAGGTCTCCGGCCGCGTGGTCGAGCTCACTGCTTCCGGCGCCATCGTCGAGCTCGGCGAAGGCATCCGCGCCACATGCCTCGCGGCGGCCGCAGCTTCGCCGCAAACAGCCTCGGCGACCGAAACTCAATCTGGCTCCGTTAACCGC
The DNA here is from genome assembly GCA_030040935.1 of Acidobacteriaceae bacterium. Taxonomy (GTDB): domain Bacteria; phylum Acidobacteriota; class Terriglobia; order Terriglobales; family Acidobacteriaceae; genus Telmatobacter. The sequence continues at coordinate 6,108 of JASHSG010000093.1, forward strand.
GCTGACTCCGCCGCTGTCGACCTCTCCGAGCTTTCTTCGATGCTCAAGGCGCGCTGGAAAGGCAACGCTCCAGCGCCCTCAGCCGCTCCCGAGCCGCTCGCCGAAGGCCAGATCCGCACCTTCAAAATTACAAAGCTGGCCGCCGATACGAAGAAGATTGAGGTGGAATTGGCCTGACGGGCAAGGACCAGGATCATCGCCCAGGCAATAGTGTTTGTATGGCCTGGCTGGAGGTCAACACAGTGCTTGTCTTAATGCGGACTCCAGGCCTGCCATCCTAACGTTCATTTGTGCCTGCTATGCTTTTTAATCCGAAATGGAAAGATGGAGCTCAGTTCCCGCCGGATTTCCCTATCGGCAGTGCAGATCGGACACCGCTTCGAGAATTTTGGACGAGCGGAGGAAATCGCATTTCTCCTTGGTTTAAAAACGTGTATCGCAAGGCATTCAGCTTTGGGAACAATTGTCGGAGTAGCAATTAAATAGATGTCAATGCGAGTCACGTTGCCAAACCAGAACTTGTCGAATTGACTTGAAGGACGACCCTTCCCACGTATCGTTCGGCCCACATATTCGCACTTCCGACCGCGCCAAAAGATGTAGATACAGTTGTGGCCATAAATACTCTTCTCGTACCAGCGTTTAAACGACTCCC
>JASHSG010000094.1 GCA_030040935.1 Acidobacteriaceae bacterium
AGACGCGCCTGCGCGGCGACGCAGAAGGCAACGTAGCCGATGCCACCGGGCACATTTCCATCGAGGCCAGCGACAACTACATTTTCAGTCCGAGAAAATTCGTGGCGCTGGTCGGCGTGGAGAACCTGGTGGTGGTAGACACCGAAGACGCGTTGCTAATCGCTCACCGCGACCACTCCCAGGACGTGGGAAAGATCGTAAAAGAGCTGGGCATTACGGGACGCACCGAGCTGATCTAAGTTCGATCGGCCGGCTGCGCACGCAGCAGACACTCACTCCGATCAACCGCTGTACAATTCTTGCGTAACTCAGGGCCGATAAACTGCCTGAGCGGGGTGGAAAATGCCCGAAACAATCGATTGGCCGATGCGCGGCAAGCGCCGCAGCCCGCGCCTTCTGGTTTATCTCTTTCTTGCCATCGTCATCCTGATTTTTATCGGCGGGCGAACCGCCGTCTCCTACTGGGTCGATTCGCTCTGGTTCGGCTCGCTCGGCTACGCCGCCGTTTTTTGGAAGAGCTTCGGCCTGGAATGGGGAACATTCGCGGCTTTTTCGGTGTTGACTTTCGTCATTTTGCTGGCCTCGTTTCTCGCGCTGCGCCACAGTCATGCCGCCGACCTGCCCGACACGCACACCATCTTTTTCGGCGGCAGGCCGATCGAGCTGCCCATCAAGAAATTCCTGCGCACGATTGCCATCGTCGCCGCGCTTGTGATCTCGCTCGCGACGGGATTCGCGATGGCGGCGCAATGGCAGACTCTCGCTCTTTACTGGCATGCGCCGCGCGCGGCCTCCATCACCGACCCGGTTTTTGGCCGTCCGCTCGATTTCTATCTCTTCACCCTGCCGGCATGGCAGATGATTGCCGGATGGCTGCTGACACAGGCAGTGATTGTGTGCGTTCTTGCAGTACTCTTCCTTATCGCCGCGGGCGGAGGGCGCGCGCTCGGCGGGCGCTTTGGGGGCACCGCTTCCCTGCCCTGGCGCGGCGTCTCAATGGCAGCAGGATTTCTGCTTTTTGCTCTGGCCATCCGCGAGTATGTGGGCCGCTTCGATCTGCTTTTTGAAGAGCACACGATCTTCGACGGCGTGACTTACACCGACGCGCACGTCACGCTCATGGGAATGCTGTTCATCAGCTTTGCGCTGGCGTTGGGCGCCGCGATTGCGCTAGCCGGCGGCGCAATACGGCCGCGGGCACGCTGGCTCCTCGCGGGGATCGCGCCCGCGATCGCCTGCTACGTGGTGGCAACCATCGCCGGATGGTACGTGAGCACTTTCATCGTCAAGCCCAACCAGCTCGACCGCGAGCGCCCTTACATCGTCAACAACATCGCAATGACGCGGCAGGCATTCGGACTCGACCGCTTTGCGCAGCGCGAATTCCCTGCCGAGACCACGGTCGCCGCTGTCGATCCGGAGCACAATCAAGCCACGCTCGATAACATCCGCCTGTGGGATGTGAGCGCGCTGCAGGACACGCTGCGCCAGGTGCAGGAGATCCGCACCTACTACGATTTTCCCGGCATCGACATCGACCGTTATCAGATCAACGGTTCCCTGCGCCAGGTGATGCTGGCGGTACGCGAGCTCAATATTGACAAGCTGCCCGACAGCAGCCACAACTGGATCAACGACAAGCTAATCTACACCCACGGCTACGGCATCACCATGAACCCGGTGAACGGCTTTTCCAGCGAAGGGCTGCCGATTCTCTTCCTGAGCAATATGCCGGTACAAAGCACGGTGCCGAACATCCAAGTGACGCGCCCGGAGATCTACTTCGGCGAACTGACCGACACCGACGTGTACGTGAAGACGCACCAGCAGGAATTCAATTATCCCCAGGGCCAGAGCAACAATCTCTCTTCCTACGATGGCGCCGGCGGGATTGAGATGGGCGGCTTTCTGCGCCGCGCGCTGCTGGCCTTCGATCGCGGCGACCTGACCAAGGTTCCTTTCAGCGACGACATCACCGCCGGCAGCCGCCTGCTGATGCGCCGCAACGTCCTGGCGCGCGTTTCCACGCTGGCGCCGTTTCTGACCCTGGATCGCGATCCTTATATTGTGGTGGGCGACGACGGCCGTCTCTCCTGGATCATTGACGCGTTCACGTCTTCTTCGACCTATCCTTACTCGGCACCCGCGAGTTTGGAAGACCAACCCGTCAATTACATCCGAAACAGCGTCAAGGCCGTGGTGGACGCATACGACGGCACCGTGACGTTCTATGTGTTCGACAGCGAAGATCCGATCCTGGCCGCGTGGCGAAGCATCTTCCCGGGATTGTTCAAGGATGCGTCCGCGATGCCTGCCTGGCTGCGCGCGCACATTCGCTATCCTGAGACGCTGCTGAGCCTTCAGGCCGATCTGTACGGTCTTTACCACATGACCGACCCCGAGGTTTTTTATAACCGCGAGGACCAGTGGAGCGTGGCCACGCAAAACGGCTCAAGCCAGGGCGACCAATCGACGCAGGAGATGCGCCCGAACTTTGTACTTATGACTCTGCCCGGCGAATCGAGCGGGCTCGAGTTTGTTGAGATTCTGCCTTTCACGCCTATCAACCGCAATAACCTGATTGGCTGGATCGCCGCGCGCAGCGATGGTGCAAATTACGGGAAGGCCGTGGTCTTCGACTTTCCGAAAACGCGCCTTGTCGACGGCCCGCAGCAAATCGAAGCCCGCATCGACCAGAATGCTCAACTGTCGGGCCAACTTACTCTGTGGAACCAGCAAGGCTCGCACGTGATCCGCGGCAACCTGCTGGTGATTCCCTGCGGGCAGGCGCTCTTGTACGCTGAGCCGATATACCTGCAGGCGGAGCGCAGTCCGATGCCGGAGCTTCGGCTGGTGGTGCTGGCGCTGCAGGACCGCCTGGCCTACGGTCCGAATTTCCAGGCGGCGCTGAGCTCGCTTTTCGGTTCCGAGGCGCCGACGCTCACGGCGGGCGAAACGCAACCACCTGCGCCGGGAAACGGCACCGGGGCAACCGTACCCGTGGGCGCAGCCCAGCCCGCCGCCAGCCAGAGCGCGCTGATCAGCCAGGCGAACCAGGACTTTGCCGATTACCAGCGCCTGACGTCGGAGGGCAAGCTGGCCGAGGCCGGGCAAAAACTCGACGATCTGAAGCACGTGCTCGATGAGTTGAATGCGCGCTCTAAATAGCGCGGCTCGGCTCGGATTCTTTCCGGCGACGTTCACCGAAACCAATTGCAAGGGAGGTCGGGGTAGCCCCATGTTCATCATAGATCGGCGAAGATTTCTGAAATCCGCCGCAGCAACTGTCCCACTGATTCGCGCAGGAGGTTCTTTGGCACTCGGCTCGCCAGCGGCGCCCGCACACGCGGTCTCTTCCGCATCGGATCAGGCGCCGGCGGACGTGGCGTGGCAAAAAACCCTGCGCCGGATCGGCCAGACGAACTTTACGGAGCATGATCCTGCGGTGCTCGACGTGGAGGCGTGGGCCGACTACTGGGCCGGCGCAAAAGCGGGCGCTGTATTCATCAGCATCACCGGCATTCTCGCGTTTTATCCCAGCAATGTTCCTTTTCATCGCCGCGGAAAATACCTGAACGGACGCGACTTTACGGGCGAGCTGCTTGAAGCGGCCAGGAAGCGCAACCTGTGCGCCGTCGCCCGCTACAGCCCCGACCTGAATTGGGGCGACGCTTTGGCCGCGCACCCGGAATGGTTTATGCGCAAAGAAAGCGGCGAGCCGCTCGAGTCGGAGGAAGCGCCAGGACTGTATTCGACGTGCATGTTCTCGACATACATGACGGATTACTTCCCGGCGGTGATGCGCGAGGTCAACTCGCGTTACGACATGGACGCCCACTACACGAATGGGTGGCCGTCATTCATGCTGCCAGTGTGCTATTGCGACGCGTGCCGCCAGCTGCCACCGTCAAGAACGTCGGCGTACTGGGATAAATTCAACGAGCGCTTTACGTATCTGTGGAAGCTCTACGACTCCCTAGCCAAAGAAAAGAAGGCCACGAGTTTTTACATCAACAACATGGGCGGCGGCGTGCATGCGACGCCCAACCTTGCAATGCTGGGGGAGTTCTGCGAGTGGTTCCAGGGCGATAACCAGGGCCGCAACCGGAGCGACGCACCTGTTTGGGGCGCGGCGCAGCAGGGACGCGTTTGCAACGCCGTACTCGACGGCAAGATGGCCACCAACCTGACGGGCGCATACACGACGGGTCCGATTCGCTGGCGCGAGGTGACCAAGGCGGCTGCCGAAGCCGTGATCTGGACCAGCCAAACGCTGGCCAGCGGACTGGTTCCCTACTATCACGTCGTGGGCGGCGAAGGCGGACTGGGCGAAGATCTGCGATGGGAGAAGATCGGCCGCGATTACTTTCTATGGACAGCGCGGCACGACGCGCATTGGGTAAACAAGAACACCATCGCCAATATCGGAGTGGTGATGGGCCAGCGCACCCAGCTCTTCTACGAACCGCCGCACGATATTTCGATGCAGCAGTACATGGATGCGATCTATTCCGCGCTGCTCGAGGGCAGGTTCCTTTTCGACTTTGTTCATGAAGATCGGCTGCAACTGGAGCGGATCAAGAAGTATGCCGCGATCATTTTGCCCAACATCGCGCTGCTCAGTGACGACCAGTGCCGACAGCTCGGCGAGTATGTGATGCAGGGCGGGTCGCTGGTGGCTACGTTTGAGACCAGCATGTACACGGAACAGAATGAGCGCCGCGCAGACTTCGGGCTGGCGGATGTGTTTGGAATTCATGCGGCGGGACCTGTGATCGGCCGGCCGGGGAACGCGAATCCATATATGGCACGCATCGAACGGCCGCACCCGATTCTTGACGGATTCAACGATACGCACTGGATTGCGGGCGCGGAGTTTCGCCTGCCGCTGAAGCCGGTCGAAAATCCGGTGCTCACCGTCGTTCCCGGCTACACCGCATATCCGCCGGAGCTTTCGTACCCGCTGATTCCGCGCACCGACGAGCCTGCGGTGGTGCTGCGCGAGCGCGGCTCGAGCCGCCTGGCCTGGTTCCCTGGCGACATCGAGCCGACGATGTGGCTATCGGGCCAGACCGATTTGAGCCGCCTGCTGGTGAATACGATTCAATGGGTGACGCGAGGCGAAACGCCGATTAGCGTGGAGGGCAAGGGACTGGTGGAGATTTTCGCGTGGGAGACGGAGCCGGGTTTCGCCCTCCACGTTCTGAACTACACCAATCCCAACACGTATCACGGATGGTTCCAGGAGTTCTATCCCATCGGCGCGCAGAAGGTCCGGTTCAAGCTGCCTCCGGGCCGCATCGTCACGCGCATCGAGTTGTTGCGCGCCGAGCGCGACATTCCATTCCACGCCGAGGGCGACGCCGTCGAGTTCACCATTCCATCGGTCGCCGATTACGAGGTTGCGGCGCTTTACTCCGCCAAATCGAACGGCTCAACTGGATCGCGAGTCGACCGATAGAATGTTCCAAGTATCGACTCCAGATTGATTCGTCCTGCATCACCGGAGCTTCTTCATGCCTCGCTTCGCCGCCAATCTGACCATGATGTACACGGAGCACAACTTTCTCGAACGCTTTGGCGCCGCCGCGCGCGATGGTTTTACGGCCGTCGAATATCTTTTCCCTTACGACTATCCGGCGGCAGCTTTGGCTGCGCAGCTCAAGGAGCATGGGCTGAAGCAAGTGCTGTTCAACTCACCGCCCGGCGACTGGAAGGCGGGCGAGCGCGGCATCGCGGCATTGCCGGGCCGCGAACAGGAGTTTCGCGACGGTTTTTTATTGGCTTTGGAGTACGGCCTTGCCCTGGGAAGCTCGCGGATTCACGCCATGGCGGGCATTGCGCCCAAGGGCGCCGATCGCGCGCATCTGATCGGCGTTTACACCGCGAACCTGGCGTGGGCCGCGGAGCGGGCGCGCGCGGCAGGAATCGACTTACTGATCGAGCCGATCGCGCAGCGCAACATACCGGGCTTCTTCCTGAATCGCCAGGAAGAAGCGCATGCCATCGCGGCTGAAGTCGGCGCTCCCAACCTCAAAATCCTGATGGACCTGTTTCATTGCCAGGTGGAAGAGGGCGATCTGGCGGTGAAAATTCGAAAATATCTTGCCGACCCGAAGACGACGCGGGTCGGACATTTTCAAATTGCCGGAGTGCCAGAGCGCCACGAGCCCGGCAGCGGCGAAGTGAATTTTTTCTACCTCTTCGACGTCATCGACCAGCTCGGCTACGAAGGCTGGATCGGGTGCGAATACGCGCCTGCCGGCGCCACGTCAGCGGGGCTGGGATGGTTCAAAAAGCAAACCGCCGCGCGATAGTGCCCGGGTTCAGAGTGTAAAAGGCATCTGCAGATCCTTCGGTCGCCTCGCCGCCCCACTGACATGAATCTGTCAGTGGGGTGCGCGGCCACGGCGACCTCAGGATGACAGACTGAGGGGAGTGTTTCCCACCCAATTTCGTGGAACAGCCGCTACTTCACAACGCCGAAGGTAAGCGTGGTGGCGGAATGCATGGTCTCGCCGGGACGCAGAACCGTCGAGGGAAAATCGGGATGGTTCGGCGAATCGGGAAAATGCTGCGTCTCGAGGCAGAACCCGGCGTGCTTTTCGTATTTCACGCCGTAGCGCCCGGTGAAAGCTCCGTTCAGGAAGTTGCCTGAATAGAACTGGACTCCCGGCTCTGTGGTTTCGACCGTGAGCTTGCGCCCGCTCACCGGATCGGTGACGATTGCCGCCACCCTCAGTGCGCCGGGCTTGCCATTGACCACCCAGTTGAAATCGTATCCGCCGGCGATCTTCAACTGCTCAAAATCATCGTTAATACGCGCCCCT
>JASHSG010000008.1 GCA_030040935.1 Acidobacteriaceae bacterium
CGCCGCGTTGAATCGCTGTAAAGCGAATTGCCGCCGTCGATTACGATATCGCCCGCCTCCAGGTGCGGCACAATCGCATCGATCATCTGGTCCACGGTGTCGCCGGCTTTCACCATCAACATCACCCGGCGCGGCCGCTTAAGCACGCTCGCCAGCTCCTCAATCGAGTGCGCGCCCACCACATCTGTCCCCTTCGCTTCGTTCGCTATGAAATCGTCGACCTTTGAAACCGTTCGGTTAAACACCGCCACTTTGAAGCCATGGTCGTTCATGTTCAGGACCAGGTTCTGTCCCATCACTGCGAGGCCTATCAGGCCGATATCACACACCGCTTCCGCCATACGTTCTCCAAAATCGAAATTCTATCACTGCGAAATTTGAGCCTGATTACGATTTTATCGTAGTGGTCTGACCTCAGTGAACGCGCGATCTGGCCGGGCTGATTCAACAAAGAGGTGAGGCGAAGTTTATCGGCTTGTCATCCTGAGCGAAGCAGGTGCATCTCTTACCGCCTGCGCAGTCGAAGGATCTGCGGTTGCTCTTTCCCGGCGGCCACTCCCAGCGTCCCACGTTAGTCCGTGAACGGATCGATCGTCTGGATCGTACCGTCGGAGTTGAATCTCAATTCCGTCATCTTCACCGAGCGCAAGTGATTCTTGCCCGACAACTGCACATCGTGATAAAACAACCACCACCTGCCTTTGAACTCAACCACAGAGTGATGCGTGGTCCACCCTTGCACTGGTTCGAGAAAATGCCCTCTGAAGGTGAAGGGACCGTACGGGTTGTCGCCAATCGCACAGGCCAGATAATGCGTGTCGCCCGTCGAGTAGGTGAAATAGTACCTTCCCCCGCGCTTGAACATCCACGAAGCTTCGAAGAAACGCTTATCGTGGTCGCCGCCCAGCACTGGCCGCCCGGCTCCGTCCAGAATCACTGCGTCGCGAGCTGCGTGCGCGAACCCCTTCATGTCGGCCGTCAGGCTGGCGACCTTGGCGCACAGTGCCGGTTTGTCGTCCTGACTCAAATCGCTGTCTGAGCCGCAGGGATCGAACTCTCCCGTTGCCCAGCGTTGCAGTTGCCCGCCCCAGATCCCGCCAAAATACATGTACGCTTCGCCATCGTCGTCTACAAACACTGCCGGATCGATCGAGAAGCTGCCGTTGATGGGTTCCCGCTCAGCCACAAACGGACCCGCAGGTGATGACGACGTCGCCACCCCAATGCGGAACACGCCTTGATGGTCGCGCGCGGGAAAGTAGAGATAGTACATACCGTTTTTGTGGGCGGCATCGGGCGCCCACATCTGCTTTTCAGCCCAGGGCACATCTTCGATCTTGAGCGCCACCGGATGCGCAGACACCGGGCCGCCGGGCTCCTCCATCGACAAAACAATGTAGTCGCGCATCGCATATTGGCTACCCAGATCGTCATCGGGAATCCCCGCGTCGATATCGTGGCTCGGATAGATATAGATCTTGCCTTCGAATACGTGCGCCGAAGGGTCAGCCGTGTAAATGTGCTTCACCAGCGGTCGCGATAAATACCCCCTCCCATTCGGCGCCCGCTCCAGATTCGAATTTGCTGCCATACATCCTCCTCATTCGCTTTCTGTCTGGTGTCTGCCGTCTGCTCTCCCTTGCCCCTGCTTTTCTCACTCTGCTGGTCCCTTGTTCTCTCGTTCCCCGCTTCTTTTACTCCACGCTCAAATCCCCGTCTGCCTCCACCACCAGCTTGTCGTTCACAATGTGAATCGAAAGAATTTTAAGTCGCCCCAGGCTCACCTTGTATCCCGATGTCGCCGTCGACCCCACCAGTGCAGCACGCAATAAATCCGCTGCATTCACCTTCATGCTCTTCGGCACCTGCCCACGCAAAAACGGCGCCAGCACAAAATTGATCTCCTTCCGGTCCGATACCTTGTCCAGGCTCGCATCACGGAATCCAATCGTCTCTCCCTCCGCATCCGGCTCCATCGAAACCTCCGCCGACAGCGTCACCGTCACACCCAGGCACGCGCCGCCCACCCCTAGGCGAGCCCGCGTCTTCACCCGCACCACGATCCGATCCTGTTCGAACCTCAGCTGCGGATCTTCGGTTGAAATAAAGCAAGCCGAGCGTGCGTTGCCCTTCAGGTAATACCTCCCGTCCGGTCCGTTGAAGAGCTGTTGCTTCAGCGTCCGCTCCAGGGCGTCGCGGCTCACCGTCAACTCCACGCCCCGGCTCATTGAAACTCCTCCAGATAGCACCAAACCTGCTGCAATTACCCGCCAAATTGTCCTCATAAGACTATCGTGCCACTCCCCCCTCAACTCTCGTCGGCTTCCCGGGTCGCATCGATAAATGCGCTTTCTGTGGGAATCCGGCGCTTCTCTTCTAACTTTTTTATTTATAGTGATATACGGCGAAATTCCGCCGCGGCCGATCCATCTCAATAAAGCCATTTCCTATTGATTTCTGAACAAAATATCCCTAAAATAAGAATGTATGTCCCTCGGCTCCTTTCCGATCCCCAGCCGCGCCCGAGGTTGAACCACAAAATACTCCTTCTTAAGGACAAACACATCAATGGCAAAGCGACGTGGAAATCCGAACTGGGGCAAGCCGGAGCCCATTGGCCCGGTTGTGCCCACAGTTACGTCTTTCGAGCAGATCACCAAGGAGTTCAAGCTGCCCCCGGATCAATACATCCGGTCTACCCGCCTCCGCGAGTGGGCACGCCGTAACAAGAACTCCAAGTACATCCCCGAGGCCCTCCTTGAGGCTTGGGGCTTTGAAATCGAATCCACGTTGTAAGCTTTCAGCCAGTTCAAGCACAGACGCCGCCTTCGGGCGGCGTTTTTGCTGCCCGCCACCAATGCCAGCCACCTTTGCCGTTTGCTCTCTCCTTCGGCGACAATAACCCCAGCACATGCCCCAACCCTCCCGCACTCCCGAGCCGCCCTTCACCGACGTTCCCGGAGCCCTGGCCGACATCCGTGCCGGCCGCATGGTCGTCGTCGTTGACGATGAGGACAGGGAAAACGAGGGCGATCTCACACTGGCCGCCGAGCACGTCACTCCCGAGGCCATCAATTTCATGGCCCGCTATGGACGCGGCCTTATCTGCCTCACCCTCACTGAGGAGCGCGCCGACTTCCTTCGCCTCTTTCCCATGACCCTGCAGAACACCTCGCGCTTCGGCACCGCATTCACTGAGTCCATCGAAGCCCGCGAGGGCGTCACCACCGGCATCTCGGCCTTCGATCGCGCGCACACCATTCGCACCGCCATCGATCCTCGCTCCACAGCTGCCGATCTCGCCCGTCCCGGCCACGTCTTCCCCCTCCGCGCCCGCCGCGGCGGTGTCCTCGTCCGCGCCGGCCAGACCGAGGCTTCGGTCGATCTCGCCCGCCTCGCCGGCCTAACCCCCGCCGGCGTCCTCTGCGAAATCATGAAGGACGACGGCACCATGGCCCGCGTGCCCGATCTCATTCCCTTCTGCCGCGAGCACTCGCTCCGCATCCTCACCGTCGCCGAGCTTATCCGCTACCGGCTTCGCAACGAGCGCACCATCGTCCGCGCCGGCGAGTCCACGGTCCACACGCGCTATGGCGACTTCCGCATGATCGCCTACGAAAGTGAGGTCGAGGGGGGCGAAAGCCACATCGCACTCATCCGCGGCGACCTTTGCCCCGACTGCCATGCTCTCCATGGTGGCCCGGCTCAGGCCATTTCCGGCGTGCTCGGCGAAGCTCTCAATGGCGCCGCTGCTTCCTCACCAACTCCGCGCCCCACCTGCCCGCATCCCGTCCTGGTCCGTGTGCACACCCGCTGCACCGCCGGCGACGTCTTTGCCGCCGATTGCCGCTGCCGCGAAATCCTCGACGAATCCATGCGCATCATCGCCGAAGAAGGCTGTGGCGTCATCGTCTATCTCCACAACACCTCGCGCGGCTTCGCTGTCGACCACGCGCCCGTCGGCGCC
>JASHSG010000095.1 GCA_030040935.1 Acidobacteriaceae bacterium
TGCTGCTGGCCGCCGGAAAGCGAGGCGCCCGATTTCTTTTTCAGGTCGTCCTTCACCTCGTCCCAGAGCGCCGAGTTCTTCAGAGATTTTTCGACAACTTCATCGAGAGAGCGGCGGTTGGAGTAGCCATTGAGCTTCAGGCCCGCCGAGACATTGTCGTAAATCGACATGGTGGGAAATGGATTGGGGCGCTGGAAGACCATCCCTACACGGCGCCGAACTTCGACTGGCGACGCATCCTGATAAATATCGAGATCGCCCATGCGGACGTTCCCCGTGACCCGGGCAACCGGATTGGTCTCATGCATCCGGTTGAGGCAGCGCACAAAGGTGCTTTTGCCGCATCCGGATGGGCCAATCAACGCCGTGGCGTGGTTGGCGGGAATGTTCAGATTGATGTCCTGTAGCGTGTGATTAGTGCCGTACCACGCGTTCAGGTTCGTTACCTCGATGCCGACACCCACGTCCGCATTTCTCCTTGCTGCCGTTAGATTTCAGTTCGTGAATCGCAGTTCTCATTTCCCGCCTCGCGCTCCTCTTGGGCCGTCAATTACGCGCCGGGAACTGGTCTAGCTCGCCCCTTTCAAAACGCCGCGGCTGGTCACAAAGCGCACCAGCGAGACGGCGAGCACAATCAAAACGATCAAAACCAGCGCTCCCGCCCACGCCAGCCTATGCCATTCGTCGTAGGGGGATTGTGCATAAATCCAGATCTGAAGAGGAAGCGCCGCAATCGGCTCCTTCAGGCTGGTACTCCAGAAATCGTTGCCCAGCGCGGTAAAAATGAGCGGAGCAGTTTCGCCGGCCACCCGTGCGAAGGCCAGCATGCAGCCAGTGATGATTCCGGGCGAGGCAGTCTTAACCGTGATGGAAAGCACCGCGCGCCAGTTGGGAACGCCCAGGCCGAGCGCGGCTTCACGCACATTATGCGGAACCATCAGAAGCATCTCTTCCGTCGTTCGGCAGATGGTGGGGACCATCATGATACCCAGGGCAACGCCGCCGGCAAAGGCCGAGAAATGATGTTGCGGAACAACGATAAGCGCGTAGGCGGCGAGACCCATCACAATGGATGGAACACCGTTGAGCACGTCGGCGGTAAAGCGGATGGCATTGGCCAGCTTGGTGCCGCGGCCAAACTCCGCCAGGTAGATGCCGCCGCCGATGCCGATTGGCACGCCAATCAGGCTGGCAAGAGCAAGAAGCGCGACTGAGCCGACGATGGCGTTCGCCATGCCGCCCCCCGCTTCGCCCACGGGTGCGGGAATCTTGGTGAAGAAGTCGACATTCAGAGAGCTGGCGCCTTTGATGATGAGATAAACGAAGATCGCCCCCAGCGGCAAAATGACCAGAATCGTCGCCGTCACCGCCAGAGATGTCGCAGCCTTGTCGACCAACCAGCGGAGACGCGTCCGGAATTGGTGTTCCTGCGGCACTTTCTCTTGAATTCCCTTCCTCGGCAATCGCCGATTGTCATTCTCAATGTTGCGTTGTCGGGGCCCCGCGCGTGACTGCCCACACCAGCAGCCGGGCGGTTGCATTCACGATGATGGTCACGATGAACAGCGCCAGTCCTATCTCAATCAGAGCGCTGAGGTGCATGTCCGAGACAGCCTCGGTGAATTCGTTGGCTATCACTGACGCCATCGAACTGCCGGTCGCCAGCAAAGAGCGGCTGATCTGCGGGGTGTTGCCTATGACCATGGTCACCGCCATGGTCTCGCCCAGTGCGCGGCCGAGGCCAAGAATGATGGCGCCGACGATCCCGACCCGGGCATTGCGCAAAACGCCCATGCGAATCATCTCCCAGCGCGTAGCGCCCATCGCCAGCACCGCCTCGCGCTGCGAGTGCGGCACAGCGGTCATGACCTCGCGGGTCAGCGAGGAGATGATGGGGAGGATCATGACCGCGAGAATAACGCCCGACGCGAAATACCCCAGCCCCGTGGGATTCGTGTCATCGAAGAGGCCCGTCCAGCCAAGACCCTTGATCAGCACGGGGTTTACATATTCGCGCAATAGGGGCACTAGCACGAAGAAGGCCCACAAACCGTAAATGATGCTCGGGATGGCAGCCAGCAGCTCAGTCAGAAAGGCCAGCGGCGCGCGCAGGAACTCTGGGCACATTTCGGTGATGAAGACGGCCACGCCAACCGCCAGCGGAACCGCCAGCAGCAGCGACAGGAACGAGGAAACCAGCGTGCCGTAGACAAAGGGCAAAGCACTAAAGTAGTTGTTCACCGGATCCCAATACGAAGGCAGACCTGTCGTTGGGTCGATGTAGGTCTTATAGAAGAATTTAAAACCGAAAGCATGCCATGAGAGTTGAGAGCGCTGGATCAGCTCGGCGGCGATAAGAACCACAATCGCAAAGATGCTGAGGGCGCACAGCGCCATGAGCACCTTGAAGATCCCATCGGCAATAGCCGAGTTGCCACGGCCAAGCAGGTGGCGGCGAATGGCTGAATGCTCCTGCGGCACCGCATCTGCTGGAGCTTGTTGCGGGATCGGATCAACTTCCGGCTGACTCTGGGGCTGGGAGATTCGAATCTCAGGCACAGTGACGTCCACAGAGGTCAGGCTACCGGTGAATTATGAACGCGAGGTTACAACGAAGCAAAATCAAGCGCATACGGGTGGAAATCGCAATTGGCCGGTGAAGCCGCTGCCCCGCAGCCCGGGCGAGCGCGCTCAAAGCGCGCAAAAAGACCAAATCGCTCAAAAAATGGACTTTCCTGGCCCGCAGTGATGCGCATTGTGGGCAGAAAATCGATGTAGTGGCAGCGGATCCGCTATCCCCAGGCCGGTGCAGCATGGTACAACTCCAACATGACAAAGGGAAAGACGCCGCCGGCGCCCGGCCATGTCAACCTGCGCATGCTGGCCGATCATCTGGGCTTGTCCCAAACCACGGTCTCCCTTGTCCTGAATAATTCCCCGAGCGCCAAGTCAATTCCCCAGGAGACGCGCGACCGCGTGGTTGAGGCCGCGCACCGGCTGGACTACAGGCCCAATTACTTTGCCCGCTCGTTGCGCCAGAGCCGCTCCATGAGCGTGGGGGTACTGGCGCCGGACCTCAGCGAGGGCTACTTTACGCGCGTCATGAGCGGCGTGGTCGAGGAGCTGACCGCGGCGCGCTACTTTTATTTCACGGCCTGCCACGATTGGAAGCCGGAGCTGATCGACAAATATCCCCGCATGCTGGTCGAGCGAGCCGTCGATGGATTCCTGCTTCTGAATACCGCCGTGCAGGAGCTCGCGGTGCCGGTGCCGGTGGTGGCGATCTCGGCGCACTGTTCCGAGGACAAAGTCACGAATATCCTTCTCGATCACCACCAGGCAGTGCAGCGTGCGCTCACGCATTTGTATAAGCTCGGGCACCGCCGCATTGCCTTCATGCGCGGTCCGCGCGCCATTCCCGACTCGGAGTTCCGCTGGGAAAGCATTCAGCAAGTGGCCAGGGAGATGGAACTGAAGCTGGATCCGGAGCTGGCGATCCGCATCGACACCGCGGGATGGTCAATGAAGGTCGGGCAGCACCCTATGGCCCCGGAAATCGGCTATAAGCCCATGCAGTCGCTGCTCGAGCAGACGCGCAACTTTACTGCGGTCTTTTGCTTCAACGACATCTCCGCCATCGGCGCCATTCGCGCCCTGAAGGATGCGGGTCTGAATGTCCCGGGAGATGTTTCGGTGGTTGGCTTCGACGATATTCTCTCGGCGGCTTATGCCACTCCATCCCTCACCACGGTGCGGCAGCCGCTGGCAGAAATGGGCCGCCGCGGCGCGAAGGTGCTGCTGGAGCGAATTGCGGACCGGAAGAAAACGTTTCCGACCGACATCTTCATGGAATCCGAGCTGATTGTTCGCGAGTCGACCGGCCCGGCCAGGAACCGGAACTGAAAAGGGGATTCAACTGCAGGCGGCTGCAAGCCACCGGCTGATGTACACCTGTGCGTGGCGTTCTCCGCAGTAGTGGCGCGCGCCTTTCGCGTCGGCGGCTTCCTTCGTCCATTTGTGGACCGTCAGCTGGGCATCGTTGCAGTGGACCACGATCCAGTGCTGCGGATTATCGCTCTCTTCGCCGCAGATTTCACATCGATAGATGGTGCCGATCACGGGTGCGACCTCGCATCCAATTCTACTCGAGCATCTGCAGGTCGAGCGGCTCGACCAGCATGCAATCCATTCCGCGAATGGAATGCAAGGCGCGCTGCAGGGCCGACGATTTGCAGGGCTCGACTGTGACAACGAAGGGAAGCGCGTCGGCAGGGTAGCCGGGCTTCTGCACGATGGCCCGAATGTTGATCTGCTCGTTGGCCAGCGCGGTAGTGATGGCGGCAACGATGCCCGGTCGATCCTTGACCATGAAGCGGATGTAGTGGGGGACTTCGAACTCGGCGCCCAGCCGCGCCGGGGCCGAAGGAATCTCAACGCGCTGCGAGCCATGAGCCAAGGCAAGCAGGTCGCTGACCACAGCTACCGCCGTCGGATGGCCGCCCGCGCCATGTCCTGAAAAAACCACGTCGCCGCCATAGTGGCCGTTCACGATGACCATGTTCTCGGTTCCCTGTGACCATGCCAGCGGCGAACGCAGTGCCACCAGCATGGGGCCCACGGCCGCTGCAAGCCCCCCATCCACCTGTTGAGCGCGCGAGACCTGGCGAATGGTGCATCCCAGATCGCGGGCATAGCTGAAGTCGACGGGCGTGATGGTGATAATGGAGCGGGGAGCGATTTCATCGGGGTCGACCTGCTGGCGAAGAGCCAGTCGCATGAGGATAGCGAGCTTGGCGCGTGCGTCGAACCCGCCAACATCCTCGGTGGGGTCGGCTTCGGCGTAGCCCCTTTTCTGTGCCTCCGCCAGAACCGCGGAATATTCCGCGCCCTCCTCCATCTTGCTCAGGATGAAATTGCAGGTGCCGTTGAGAATTCCTTCCAGCCGCTCGATGCGGTCGCCTGCCATACCCTGCTCGAGGCCGGGAATGACGGGGATGCCTCCGGCCACGGCCGCCCCATATTTGAGATGCCCGCCCTTGGCCGCAGCCAGCCGCTCCAGATCGATGCCGTGATAGGCGATCAGTTTTTTGTTGGCGGTAACGACGCTCTTGCCCGTCTCGAGCGCCCGCCGCACCCAGCTTCCTGCCGGGTCGAGCCCTCCGGCGAGCTCGACAATCACATCCACATCAGATGTCAGCACAACGTCTGCGTCGCCGCTCCAAACCACGCCCGCAGGTACCCAGTCCACGCGCTTGCGCGCGATATCGCGGTTGAAGATGTGCGTCAGCGTGAGGCCTCGCGGCTCGGATTCGACCAGAATGCGCGCCACCGAGCTGCCCACTGTGCCAAAGCCGAAAATGGCGACGCGGAGACTGCGGCTGGGTCCCGGCTTGCGCGCGTTTGCGGCAGCGACGGCGGCCGAAAGAGCGGAATTGTGCACTCGAGACACTTGAATCTTCCTTTGCTTTGTGCGGGCACAACAAGACCATGCAACAACTCGATGATACCCGACGGAAGCAGCCAACAGTGGCTCGTTTGAACTGGCCGCAGCACAACTTCCGTCGTGTCATGATGGGTTGGCCTTTGTCACTTTCTTGTCACCGGCTCCGAATCAATGCTCACCGTCTGCTAAGATGCTCGCATGCGGCGCGGCTTCGCCATTTTCCTGATCCTGTTCTTCGCGCTGGGTCCGCTTTCGGCTCTGGCCAAGGGCAGCGATGATGCCTGGCTGCCGCCCTGTTGCCGGCGGCATGGTGCGCACCATTGCGCGATGTACGCAGAGCTGATGGCCATGCGCGCGCGCTTCGGGCCCGACCCAACGACGCGCTTCGAGGCGCCGCCGACCTGCCCGCTGTTTCCGGGCCTCAGGTTCGGAATGCTGGCGCCGGCTCACGCTCTGGTTGCGCCGTCGGCCGGTGTTCGCATCCATCCGGCTCTCAGCCTCACGCCCGTCGTTGCTAAGGCGTTTTTCCTTTCGCGCCCCGGCTTCACGCATGCCGGCCGCGGCCCTCCCGCCACCGAGCCCAGCTAATCCTGCGCTGAAAATCGGACCCTGAAGTGCCGAGACGGAGTTGCGCGCGCAGCGCGAAGTTTGCGCCGCCCTATTGCCATCTCTTGCCGCCTGAGGTCCGCCTGTTGAGCGCGGTTCTCTTCCGGCGATTCCCCGGAGCGCTCCGAGGAAGCGTGCAGTTGTGCGCCGCGGCCTCGTTGCCTGCGCTCGACCCAAACCCGTAAGGAGGTCTGTCATGCGAAATCATTATCATTCTGTCCTTTTCGCAGCAGTGTTGCTCGCTGCTTCCCTTCCCGCATTTGCCACGATCTTCGGATCCGTTCGCGGCATCGTTCATGATCCTCAGCATCGTCCCATCCAGGGCGCGCACCTTACGCTCAAGGCGCAGAACTCCGATTGGACGCAGTCGCAGGACTCCAACGATAACGGCGAGTTTCTCTTCACTTCGGTCCCGATTGGGAATTACACGGTCACGGTGTCTTCGAAGGGCTTTCAACAGGTGAGCCAGCCGGTGATCGTGGAATCCGATACCAGTCCTGTGCTCCATCTTCAATTGGCCATTGCAGGCGCGACGGAAAACGTGACCGTCTCGGACATTCCCGTTCAGGCAACGATGGACACAGCCACTCCGACCACCCTGCTTGACCGCGTCGACATCGCAGAAACTCCGGGCGCTGAGCGCACCAACGGCATGGAGATGATCACGGATTATGTTCCCGCATCCTACGTGACCCACGACATGCTGCACATGATGGGCGGACACCAGGTCAACTGGCTCATCGATGGCGTTCCGATTCCGAACACAAATATCGCCACCAACCTGGGGCCCCAGATAGATCCGCGAGACATCGACGATCTCGAGGCATTCAGCGGAAGCTACGACGCCGATTATGGGGATCGTACGTACGGAGTCTTCAACGTTGTGCCGCGCACCGGCTTCGAACGGGACCGGGATTGCGATCTGGCAATCAGCGGAGGAAATTTTTATCAGACCGACGACCAGATCAGTTGCGGCGCGCACACCGAGAGATTTGCTTATTACTTGAGCGGAAATGGCAATCGCAGCAATTACGGGCTCCAAACCCCGATTCCCCAGGTTGTGAACGACGCCGACAACGGGTTTGGCGGCTTTGCGACGTTCATCGTCAACCCCGATGCCAGGAATCAATATCGTCTCGTCACTTCGCTGCGCCGCGACTATTACCAGATTCCCATCGACCCTGATCCCAATTCAGTTGGAAATCAGGTGTACCCTTCGAGCGGGCTGCATGACGCCGAAGTTGAGCCAGACGGTTACGTGACCTTTTCCTGGGTCCACACCTTCGATCCCAGTACGCTTCTAACCGTTTCGCCCTTCTATCACTACAACGGGGCCGACTATAAGGGCGGCGCGAACGATACTCCCGTGGTTTCAAGCGTCACCCAGACCGCCAATTACGCTGGAGCCCAGACGGTCCTGAGCAGAACTTTCTGGAAGAACGATCTTCAGGCAGGCCTCTATAGCTTTTATCAGCACCAGTACAACTTTTTTGACAACGACTACACCGACGGCACACCCAATGTCTCGCCATCTTCGGTCAGCGTAAACGGAGGCGTGGTCTCCGAGTTCATCAACGACAAATTCAAAGTGGCGCCCTGGCTCACGTTGATCGCCGGCCTTCGGGAGACCGAGTTCAACTCCACCTCTCTCTCCGAGCACGCGACCGATCCGCGTCTCGGTGGCGACATTCGCATCCCGCGTCTGAACTGGGTCTTCAGCGGCTTCTATGGGTATTACTATCAGGCGCCGCCGCTTTCGACCGCCTGCCAGGCAAGCTCCACAACCTCGCCGGGCGGTTGTCAGCTCCAGATCCTGGCCAACGATCAGGGCTTCACCTTCTCGCCTCTGCACGGCGAGCGCGACATCCAGTGGCAGTACGGCGTCACCATCCCGATCTACAACTGGTTCCTTAACGCCAACAATTACGAAACCCGGGCGGAAAACTGGCTCGATCACAACAATATCGGCGAATCGAATATCTTCTGGCCCATCACCTGGGCTTACGCGCAGATTCAGGGATGGTCGCTCACTTTGCGCTCTCCTGACGTCCTGCATCACGGCCAATTTCATCTTGCTTATGCCAACCAGATCGCGCAGGCAACCTCGCCCATCACGGGAGGGCTGGTGTGCCCGGTTCCAGTCACGGATGCGTGTCCGTTCTCGCCGGACAATCTTCCCCCGGGGCTGGCGCCCGTAGACCATGATCAGCGAAACACGCTGAATGTGGGCTTCAACGGCAAGCTGCCGTGGGATTCATTCGCATCCACGAATGTCTATTACGGATCTGGCTTCACAAATGGGCTGCCGGGGCTGCAATATCCCGGCGATTATTTGCCCAGTCACACCACATTTGACCTATCGGCGGGTAAGACCTTTGCTGAGAAGTACACCTTTTCTGCGAATGTGGTGAACGTGGCCAATCTACGGGTGCAGCTCGACAACAGTTTGACCTTCGGTGGATTCCACTGGAACGACCCGCGCCTGATTTACGGCGAGTTTCGCTACCGCTTCAAATATTAGCGAGTCAGCGAGTTGTCGAGGCGACAGAAAGCTCGATTCAGGATTCAACCTCGAACAGCCCGGGCAGCACTTCACCGGCCTTGCCTTCGACGATCTGATCGAAGGCCTCGGCGTTCAGCGGATGCTCCGGGCCAATGTAGACGGTGCGCGCTCCGGCCTGCCGTGCCCAGCGCACGAAGCCGGCCGCAGGATATACATTGCCGGAGGTCCCAATCACGATCATGAGCGTCGATTTGGCGATCTCGCTCTCGATGCGCGGCATTTCGAGCGGAATCTCTCCGAAGAAAACGATATGAGGGCGCAGGCGGCCGCCGCACGCGCATCGTCCCACTTCATCGAGGCTCGCGTAGATGGCGCGATCTTCGACCGGCTCGCGCCCGCACTCGCGCTCGCAACGCGCCTTCGCCAGTTCGCCGTGCATGTGAATCAGGTTCTTGCTCCCGGCGCGCTCGTGCAGATCGTCGACATTTTGCGTGCAGAGAAAGAAGCGGGCGGCAATCTTGGCCTCGAGTTCGGCAAGCGCAATGTGCGCGGGGTTGGGACTGGCCTTCGCGCAATCTGCGCGGCGCTTCGAATAAAACTCCCAAACCAGCGCGGGATTGCGGCGCAAGGCGTCGGGTGTGCAGATCTCTTCCACGTTGTATCCCGCCCACAAACCATCCGATGCGCGAAACGTGGGCAA
>JASHSG010000009.1 GCA_030040935.1 Acidobacteriaceae bacterium
CTGGCTCTCGCCGTAGCGCGATGGCCTTAGTCCAATCCCAACAGTTCACCGGCAGCGGCCTGGGAGCAAATGCTCTCGGGCCGTTGTTGTTTTAAGAGCAGTGAGCAGTGGTCAGTGATCAGCTCGCGACGATTCGACATGCATCGCTTGTCGCTTAGAGAGGCTGTGCTCCCGACGGCGCAGCGCAATGCCGTAAAATCAGCCTGAAGATGAAGTGTCCTTATTGCGGATTCGGGCAGGATCGTGTCGTCGACTCGCGCGAAAGCAAGGAGGCCGACTCGATCCGGCGGCGGCGGGAGTGCGAGAAGTGCAACCGGCGCTTCACCACCTACGAGCGCATCGACGAGATTCCCTACATGGTGGTCAAGAAAGACGGGCGTCGCGAGCGCTTCGACCGGCAGAAGGTGCTCAGCGGCCTGCTGCGCGCATGCGAGAAGCGGCCGGTATCGTCCAGCCAGCTGGAAAACGTCGTCGACGCCGCGGAGACTTTCCTTATTGATGCGCCCGAGCGCGAGCGAACCACGGCCGAAGTCGGCGAGCTGATCATGCAGCACCTCAAAGGTCTCGACACTGTAGCCTATATCCGCTTTGCCTCTGTCTACCGCGACTTCAAGGATGTGCGCGAGTTCAAGGAAGAGCTGGAGGGATTGTTGGAGAGTCATCGCGGCGGCAAAGGAAAGAAGTGATAGGAATCGCCGGGCTTCTGGCTGCCGGTCTTCGCGCTGGGCCGAAAGCCTTGCCGGGATCGTCGTCATTTTAGGGAAAGGTAAGCTACCTGCGAATTTAGGGAAGGAGCTGGAAGCTGGGAGCTGGAGGCTGGAAGCTATGGCAGAGCAGAAGACGCACAAAGTTACCCTCATTCCCGGCGACGGCATCGGACCTGAAGTCACTCATGCCGTGGTGCGCATCCTTGAGGCCACCGGCTTGAAGTTCGAGTGGGAGCGGTTCGCCGCGGGCGCCGAAGCGTTCGAGATTCACGGTGAGTACCTTCCGGCGGCGCTTTGCGAGTCAATCGAGCGCAACCGCGTGGCCCTGAAGGGACCGGTGACAACGCCCATCGGCGGTGGTTTCAAGAGCATCAACGTAACCCTTCGCAAAAGGTTCGATCTGTTCGCTAATCTGCGTCCTATTCGCAATCTGCCCGGCCTCGACACGAAATATCCCGGGGTGGATCTGGTGGTCGTTCGTGAAAACACCGAAGGCGAATATGTTGGCCTGGAGCATGAAGTGGTTCCGGGAGTGGTGGAAAGCATCAAGGTCATCACGGAAAAGGGATCGACGCGGATCGCGCGGTTTGCCTTCGAGTATGCGCAGAAGCACGGTCGCAGGAAAGTTCACGCTATTCACAAGGCGAACATCATGAAGCTCTCGGACGGGCTTTTTCTGCGCTGCGCGCGGCAGGTGGCTGAGAGGTTTCCCGGCATTCTCTATGGCGAACACCTCATCGACAACACCTGCATGCAGCTGGTGATGAATCCCTTTCAGTACGACACGCTGCTGCTTGAGAACCTCTACGGCGACATTGTCAGCGACCTGTGCGCGGGACTGGTCGGCGGGCTCGGCCTCGCTCCCGGGGCGAACCTCGGCGTGGAGTGCGCGATCTTCGAGGCCGTGCACGGGTCCGCTCCCGACATTGCGGGCCAGGATCTGGCCAATCCCACGGCGCTGCTGCAGTCGGCGCTCATGATGTTGCGGCACCTGGACGAGACGGCTGCTGCGGATAAGGCGCAGAAGGCGCTCGAAACCGTCTATTCCCAGCGGAAGCAGCTGACGCGGGACGTGGGTGGGACGGCGGGGACGACGCAGTTTACTGACGCAATACTGGCGGCGATGGCCTAGCACATCGCATCCGCGGCCAAACTCGTCCTCTTGTACACTGGATAGAGTCAAGGCCATGAAAAACAAGTACCCAATCGGCATTTTGGGCGCAACCGGTATGGTCGGCCAGCGCTACATCCAACTCCTCGCGGACCATCCCTGGTTCGAGGTTGCGTGGCTTGCCGCGAGCGACCGCTCAAGCGGCAGGAGTTATGGCGAGGCCGCCAAGTGGAGGCTCGATACGCCACTGCCGGAGCGCATCGCGAGAATGGTCGTTGCGCCGGCCGATCCGGATGGCGCGCCGAGAATTATCTTCGCCAGCGTGGATGCCGCCATCGCGCGCGAGTTGGAACCGAAGTTTGCCGCCGCCGGCTGCGCGGTGATTTCCAATTC
Organism: Acidobacteriaceae bacterium; assembly: GCA_030040935.1. Classification (GTDB taxonomy): domain Bacteria; phylum Acidobacteriota; class Terriglobia; order Terriglobales; family Acidobacteriaceae; genus Telmatobacter. The sequence continues at coordinate 2,212 of JASHSG010000009.1, forward strand.
CAGCGCCTTCCGGATGGCGCCGAGCGTGCCGCTGGTGCTGCCCGAGGTCAATGCCGATCACCTGCGCTTGATCGAAGATCAGCCATCGCGAAAGGAATCAGGCGGCTACATCGTCACCAATTCCAACTGTTCGGCAATGGGACTGGTACTGGCGCTCAAGCCGATCGAAGAGCGTTTCGGCATCGAGCAGATCTTTGTCACCACGATGCAGGCGATCTCCGGCGCGGGCTATCCCGGCGTGGCATCGATGGACATTCTGGACAACGTCATTCCGTTTATCGGCAGCGAAGAAGAAAAGATGGAGACGGAGACGCTCAAGCTGCTGGGCAAGCTCGAGGGTCGCGCGGTTACGCCGCTCGACGCCAGAATGACCGCGCACTGCAACCGCGTAGCGGTGGTCGATGGCCACACGGAGTGCGTTTCAATCAAGCTCGGTAACAAGCTCGGGCGAGCAGTGAGGCGCGAAGACATTCTCGCTGCGTGGTCGCAGTTCCGGCCCCTTGCGGGTCTCGACTTGCCATCTGCGCCGGAGCAGCCGATTGAATGGACGGAGCAGAACGATCGCCCGCAGCCGCGCTTGGACCGCAACCGCGGAAAGGGTATGACCGTCACGGTCGGCCGGTTGCGCCCGTGCAATGTTCTGGATTGGAAGTTCGTCCTGCTCTCGCACAACACGGTGAGGGGCGCGGCAGGAGCGACAATCTTGAACGCCGAGATGCTGGTCAGCCTGGGCAAGCTTGAGCCTGCGCCGGTGGCGGCGGTGCGCGCATAAGTCGAGGAGCGCAGGCGGACAGGACGCAGGAAAACAGTGGGACGCTCGAAATGAACCTGGTCGTGATGAAGTTTGGCGGCACGTCGGTGGAGGATCCGGCGGCAATCGCGCGCACCGCGGCTATCGTGGCCGGGCGCGTGGCCGACGGCAAGAACCCTGTGGTTGTGGTAAGCGCCATGGCCAAGGTGACCGATCAGTTGCTGCGTGCCGCGGCTGCTGCGGCCCAGGGCGATCGAACCGGCGCGCTGGCCATCAGTTCGCGCCTCCGCTCCCGTCATCGCGACACCGCGTGCGCGCTGGTCAAGGATGCGGCGGCGATCGCCGCGCTGGTGCAGGTCATCGATGATAAGTTCGACGCGCTCGACGAGGTGCTGCGCGGCGTGTCGGCGATTCTCGAATTGACGCCGCGCATCTCCGATCTGATTGTGAGTCACGGCGAGCGCCTTTCCAGCCGCATCTTGACCGCGGCGTTCAGGGAACGCGGCGTTAATACGGAACACGTCGACGCGCGCGAGATCATCGTCACCGACTCTGAGTTCCAGAAGGCTGCGCCCCTCGACGACATCATCGAGAAGCGTGCGCCGGAAAAATTGCTGCCGCTGATTGCGCAGGGCAAAGTGCCGGTCATGGGAGGATTCATCGCTTCCAATGAGGCGGGATTGACGACGACCCTTGGCCGCGGCGGCTCTGACTATACCGGCGCGCTCGTTGGCGGCGCGCTCAACGCCGCGACGATCGAGGTCTGGACCGACGTGGATGGCATCATGACCGCCGATCCGCGCGTGTGTCCCGATGCGCTGCGGGTAAGGGTTATCAGCTTTGAGGAGGCGGCGGAGCTTGCCTATTTTGGCGCCAAGGTCCTCCATCCGGCCACGATTTTGCCCGCTGTGAAGAAAAACATTCCCGTCCTGGTTTTGAACAGTCGCAACCCAGGTTGCGAGGGCACGCGCATCATTTCGGTGGCGCCGCACTGCAAGAGCCCTTTCAAATCGATTGCGGTGAAGAAAAAGCTGAGCATAATCGACATCGTGGCCAGCCGCATGCTCATGACGCACGGCTACCTGAGCAAAATGTTCGCCGTCTTCGACAAGCACAGGTGCCCGGTGGACATGGTTTCGACCAGCGAAGTGAGCGTATCGCTCACCGTAGATTCGAACTCGAGCCTGCCCGAAATTGCCGCCGACCTGAGCCAAATGGCCGATGTGAAGTACGAAGGCCGAAAAGCTCTGGTGTGCATGGTGGGCGAGGATATTCGCGGGCAGAATGGGATTGCCGCGCAGGTGTTCAATGCCATTCGCCATGTGAACGTGCGCATGATCTCGCAGGGCGCGAGTGAAATCAACATGAGCTTCATGATCGAAGAAGATGACGCCGACGAAGCCGTGCGCTCGCTTCACGCCGCGTTTTTCAAGGAGCCCGATCCGGCGATCTTCGATTTGGAAGCGAGAAAACAGTTGTCAGCGGTCACTGATCGGTGATCAGTCGACAGCGATCGGATGTTGGCTGGCCATTGAGCGTGCTTTTCTCTGGCCACTGGCCACTGACCACTGAACCCTGATCACTGTTCCAAAGGATCCCATGCTGATTCTGGTGCTGGGGAAGGGCAAGACCGGCTCGCTCGTCGCTGAGGTGGCGCGGGAGCGTGGCCATGGCGTGCGCGCCCTCGACATCGACGAGAACCTGCATGCTTCGGCGTTGACGGCGCCGAACTTGGCCGGCGTGGACGTGGTCGTGGACTTTACGGCCCCCGATGCCGCCCTGGAAAACATGCGCGCAGTTCTCGCCATCGGCGGACGCATCGTGGTGGGCACAACGGGATGGTACTCGAGGCTTGCCGAGATGAAAGCACTGGCCCTTCAACGCGGCGGCGCGCTGCTTTATGGCACGAATTTCTCCATCGGCGTGCAGAAGCTCTTTCAGTTGACGGCCGAGCTCGCAAAGCTCGAGGGCTACAAATTCTCGATCGAGGAGACGCATCACGTCACCAAGCTGGATGCGCCCTCCGGCACGGCGTTGACCCTCAGGGAAATCATCCTGGCGGCGCGGCCGGGCATTGAAGTGCCCATCGAATCGCACCGCGTGGGAGACGCAAAGGGCGAGCACGTTGTGCGCGCCGCCAGCGATTGCGACACGCTCGAATTGCGCCACGACGCGCACTCGCGGCGCGGTTTCGCGATGGGCGCGGTGCGCGGCGCTGAATGGTTGGCCGGCAAGCGTGGCGCATGGGAGTTCCGCGAAATCTTCAATCAGCTGTAACGGGACCAATCGGCGCGGCGCATTCCACTCGCCTGCAAAATCCTGTTCAATCTCGCTCCACCAGTCGTTATAAACTTGACTGGTCATGGAAACGACAGG
>JASHSG010000096.1 GCA_030040935.1 Acidobacteriaceae bacterium
AAGGCGGCGATACGCCGCGAGTCAAGATAAATGAGGCCGAGCAATTGGCCGCGCTCCTGGTCGGCGCCGGTGTCGGCCGTGGAGCGCGAGGAAGCATAGAGTGGGATCGCAACGACGGCGCGCAAGCCCTGTATGACAATGCTCTCCGCCGCTTTCAAATCGAGGCCCGCCAGGTTCAGATCCTCGGTGATAACGGCCGACTTGTTGCTGATGGCCTGGTTAATTGCGGTTTGGCTCGGGTTCAGCGCCTCGGGCGGCAGATTTTCGGCCTTGTTACTGCGGGCCTGGTGAACACGCAACGCGCCCGAAGCGTCAGGCTCGATGAGCAGGCCACGGTCGGCATGCGTGATGGAGATAGCATGATCAAGCATTGAGCCGAGCACGGAGTCGAGAGGAAGCTGGGAGTGCAGGAGCGAGGTGGCCTCGAGCAGCAGGTTGAGCTTGCTCAATCCTCCGGAAGTGGGTGCGCCGGTGAAGTGGGAGAGGGTGCCGATGCGCGTCAGCAGGTTGGCTACAGACTCCTGCGGGCTGGGCGCCGGGGTCGCGGCGGCAGCATGAAAAACAATCTGGTAGCTGTCTTCGAGGCCGAAGGTGATGACATCTCCATCGTGCAACGTGTGCTGTTGCACCTTAACGCCATTCACGAACAGGCCGTAGCGATTGCCGCGGTCGTGCAGCGTGTAGCCGGAGCCCTCGGCGACAATGGTCGCCGAGCGGCGGGAGATGCGCCCATCGTCAAGCTGCAGTATGTTGTCACCTTCGCCGCCGCGCCCGATGTTAAAGGGCTCACGTGTGACAGCAACCTTTTCTCGCGAGCTATCGGGAGCGATGATTTCCAGTACGGCTTCGGTTTGCTGGGAATATTCTTCCATGGAATCCGATGTGGGCAAATTGTAACATGCAGCATCGACGGCACTTGGGAGCGATTCGAGACGGATGACCGAGAGGGCGGCCCTGATCAGGAGTTCAGATTCAGAAAGGACCCACCCTGGCCTCGGTCCGCCGCATCGCCGTCAGATCCGGCGGCATCAAGAGCCCGGCGAAGCAAGATAAGAAAAATCAGCGACGTCAGAGCCGCGATCCCGATTGCAAGCGAAAGCTTCGTCGCGAAGCCAGTCATCGACGGAAGCTCGCTCCAGAAGAAACCGAAATCGGTTACTTCGAATTCCCTCGCAAAAACGTAGTAGGCTTCCGCCATGAAAGTTACTAGACCGATTCCAATGCCCCCAGCCAGCAGCATCGGGAATCTCGGCCCGTCAGCCCTTTTCACAAGCAGAACGAAGGGGAGACCAGCGAGCCAGCCAGGAATACTTGAAAGAAAGATGAGCCCGACCAGGCCCCAATCGCTCGCTTCAAAGCTACCTTTGGTTGCGATCAGCCAACTGGCGGCGGTGCAGACAAGAATGGCGGGCACCGCAGCGACGATCGAATAAAGGATCCGCTTCCACCAGGGAACCATTGCAATCACCACGATCCACGGCCTGAAACCTGATAGGTTCTCTGCTCTATGCAATGGCCTGCCAAGCCGGAGGCCGATGCGACGGGAGACGGCTGGTGGCGGGAGGCAGGATCGAACTGCCGACCTACGGGTTATGAATCCGTCGCTCTAACCATCTGAGCTACCCCGCCACTTGAGCGACGCGCCCCGAACAGCGCGCCAAACTCGATGATACGGGGGCGAGAATGGCAGGTCAAACGTTCCCTTAGCCCGGAAGTCCCTGCATTTAAACTCTCTGCATGAGCCCCCTGCGCATTGCGGCCGTGATTCCTGCCCGGCTCGGATCGACACGCATGGCGCGCAAAGTTTTGCGGCCCATTGCGGGGCGGCCGATGGTGGAGTGGGTATGGCGCGCGGCCAGTGCAAGCGGCCTGATGGATCCGATCGTCGTCGGCACCGATGCCGATGAGGTCGCGGAGGCCTGCCGGGCGCGCGCAATTCCGGTCGTTATGACTTCGCCCAATTGCGCGAGCGGATCGGACCGCGTGAGGGAAGTTGCCAGGAAGATCGACGCGGACATTTATGTCAATATTCAAGGCGACGAACCGACGCTGTCGGCGGACTTCTTTCCGCCGCTGCTCGATTTTTTCAAGCGGGCCGAGGTGGAGGTTTCCACGCTCGCTGTCGCCTGCCCGCCGGATGAATTCGCGAATCCCAACGCGGTCAAAGTGGTCACTGCGGCGGATGGCCGGGCACTGTATTTCTCGCGCGCGACGATTCCATTCGACCGCGATTCGATCGGCTTCATCGGCTACCGGAAGCATCTCGGAATCTATGCGTACCGAAAGTCCGCGCTGGAGCGATTTGCTGCGCTGCCGCCCTCGCCGCTGGAAAAGCTGGAACGGCTGGAACAACTGCGACTGCTCGAAAACGGCATTGCCATCTACGTTGCCGATGCGCCGAGGGACACGATTGGGGTAGACACGGAAGAAGATCTGGTGCGGGCGGAGGCTCTGCTCCGGGCCATTGTGGGCCAAAGCAAGCCGTAGTCCTTGAATGCCCGCAACCCCGGAAAATGAATTGCGCACAAGAATCGGAGTGCGGGCGCGGCGAAGTCCGACGAAGATGAGACCCATGAGCAGCGATTGGCAAAGCGCACGCGCGAATGCCCACGAAGATTTCGCTGATGGCTTCGCGGATCGGAACGTTTTGGCTATGACCTCATTCAATGAACCGCTGGCAGTCTCCACCTCGAGCGTCAATCCCGATGCTCGGTGGAAGCAGGTCGCCGCGCGCGATCCCAATGCTCGCTTCGTCTACGGCGTGACGACGACCGGCGTGTTCTGCCGGCCGGGTTGCGCCAGCCGCATGCCCTTGCGGGAAAATGTGCGCTTCTTCGAAACGATTGCTGCAGCACAGGCCGCAGGCTTCCGCCCGTGCAAACGGTGCAACCCCGCTCTTGCTCAGAAGGGCGGAACGCTGGAAAAGATTCGCGCGCACATCGAGAAGAATCTCGACCAGCCAGTTCGCCTGGCGGAGCTGGGCCGCATTGCCGGTCTCAGTCCCTTCACCGTGCAGCGGATCTTTAAGCGAGAGATGGGTGCAAGTCCATTGCAATACGGAAGAGCTCTGCGGGCGGGACGGCTGCGAGAGGCGCTGAAGCAGGGCGAGAAGGTGACGGACGCAATCTACTCGGCGGGGTTCGGCTCCTCGAGCCGCGCTTATGAGGGCAATCAATTGGGAATGACGCCCTCGCGCTTCGCGCTGGGCGGCAAAGGCGAGCGCATCGGGTTCACGACGGCGAGCACGCCATTTGGCTGGATGATCGTCGGCGCCACCGAGCGCGGCCTTTGCTGGCTTTCACTGGCCGGCACAAAATCTGAAGCCGTCGACTCGCTGCGCGGTGAGTTTCCGGCAGCCGAGTTGCGCCGCGATACCTCGCTGGCGCGGTTTGTCGACGCGGCGCTCGCGACGGTCAGCCGCGGCAGCACCTCGGTTCGAGGAACAAGCGCAGTTCTCTTCCAAGGCCAAGCCTGGATGGAATCCTTCGATTTGCGCGGAACGATTTTCCAATTGCGCGTGTGGCAGGCGCTTCGCATGATTCCACGCGGTGAAACGCGGACGTACAGCCAGCTGGCGCGGGAGTTGGGCGATCCGAAGGCCACGCGAGCCGTGGCTCGCGCCTGCGCCACCAATCGCGTAGCGTTGCTTGTGCCTTGTCATCGCGTGGTGGGCGCCGATGGCTCGCTTGCCGGCTACCGCTGGGGCATGGAGCGCAAGCGGAAGCTGCTGAAGGCGGAGCGAGCCTGAGCTATGACACTCAGGCCCGCATCGGCGCCCGGAGCACCTGCCGCCGATTGGAACATCAGCCTGTATAACCGCCGGATGCATAGACGGTCTGGCCGCTGAGCCACCCCGAATCCTCTGAGGCCAGGAAGGCCGCGACCTCGGCGATGTCGCGGGGTTGGCCGATGCGGCCAAGCGGCGTTTCGGCGGCGGCCTGCTTTTGGAAGTCGCTGCCGATGAAACCCGCGGCATGCGTGCCTTCGGTTTCGACCATGCCCGGATTGAGCGCGTTCACCCGAATCTTTTTGGGGCCGAGTTCTTTGGCAAGCGAGGTCGTGATGGTATTTACCGCGCCTTTGGTTGCGCTGTAAACGGCGGCGTTCGCGAACCCTGAAGCGACCACCGAGCCGATGTTGATAATGCTTCCGCCGGCCGGATTGAAGCGCTCGACGGCGGCCTTGGTGGTGAGCAGCAAGCCGAGCACGTTGAGATCGAATTGCTTGTGGAAGTGCTCGGGCGTAATTTGCTCGAGCGCGCCAAACTCGTAAATCCCGGCGTTATTCACCAGGATGTCGATGGGGCCAAGCTGCTCGGCGACGGACTTGACGAAGGGCCCCACGGAGTCGGGATTCGAAAGGTCGGCCTGGACGGCGATGGCCTTTCCGCCGCCAGCTCTGATGCCGGCAACGACCTTTTCCGCGGCGGCCTTGCTGCCCGAATAGTTGACTGCCACAGCGGCTCCGCGCGATGCAAGCTCGCGGGCGATGGCTGCTCCGATGCCTTTTGATGCGCCGGTAACCAGCGCCACTTTTCCTTGCAGGTTGGTCATTTCTCTGCTCCCATTCCGAAACGTCATCCATTCGACATTTCGATAACTGTCGAATTGATTAAGCGACCGGGGAAAAAGATTCACGGCGCGTGTGGAAATTTCTGGACGACGGTTCAGCGGCGGGCGCAATTTGCGGATTCGAGCGAGGTTAGCAGGCTCGCCATGGCCGGCAGAACGCCGGGACGGAGGGTCAGGTAGGCGAACTTTCCGTCGCGCCGCACACGGATGAGGCCCGCCGACTCAAGCTCTTTCACGTGGTGTGACAGCGTGGCGGCGGAAATCGATAGAGCAGCGAGCGCTTGCGCGCATGCCAAAGGGCAACCGGCCTTGGCGATCCTCTCCAAAAGCTCAAATCTCCGCGGGTCGGCGAGAGCCTTCAAGACGAGACACCGTTGCGCGCGGTTCAGGCGCGCGGGCTTCGCTGCTTCGGTTGTTCTCGCGGTATTTCGCGAATCCACCATCGGATCCAACTTACGTGATGTGTGCTTCCGTTTCATTTTAGATCGACCATGGATACCCTCGATTCACAGATGACGCAATCTGCGGGTGCTGGGAATGAGACGCTTACAGAGGAACGAAAAATGAAAAAAGGGCGAGCTCAACGCCCGCCCTTCCGGTTCGGATACGCAACAAAGCGGCGTCCTAGTGGCAGCCGCCTACCAGCTTCCCTTCCGCTGCAGGTTGAGTGCCGGTGAGCAGGCTCGGAATTTTGGCGGTCAGCGTGGGTGGCTCGTAGTTGAAGAAGACACCCGAGCACGCGACATTCCCGTTCAAACGGAAGAACGCATAGGTTCCCACGGCTCCGCCGCTGTAACTTGTCTTCGTGCCTTTGATGGCATTGCCTGACTTAAGCAGCGTCCCGCCGGATTCGAGCGCTTTGAGCGAGAGCACGTACCAGATTCCGTTCGCCCCCGATCGCGCGTCGGGAGAAGCCGCATCAAGTTCCTGCGCGAGGCCATCGGCCCTGAGCACGGCATTCAAATGAGAGATGACCGGCGCCTGGGCAACAGGCTGCGTACCCGTTGTTTGCGGCTTGGGCTGATCGAAGACATCGGGCTCGGTGAGCGACTTCAAGTATGCGTCGATTGCATCCGAAATTGCTTTCTTGTCAGCCGCCTCCTGTGCATCCGCGTCTCCGGCTGGGGCGGCGGCCGGTTGAGCGCCTGCCGCTGCGCCGCCGTCGTCTTTGGCGCTCGGAGCAAGACATCCACGCGCTTTGATGAGCGCAACATACTTGGTCAGAAACGGCGAGTGATTTTCGTCGATCGCAGTCAGCGAATAGGGCATGTAGTTGTCAGGAATCACGACATCGAGGCCGAGGGCTTTCAAGTGTCCCGCCACGTCGTCGACCAGGGTGCGATCGAGGATGTTGCCTTCGAGCGGGGAAGCTTCCGCGGTCGCGCTCAACAGTGACATCGCAAACGATGCCGCCTGGCTCTCAGGGAACATCGATAGAAGCTCACCGCCTAAAGTCGTGGCGGCTCTTGTTGAGGCTTGTGGGCAGTAATGATCGGCGCGCAGGGTCAACATGTCCATCGTGGATATGTCGGTGCGCCAGAGCTGGAACTCGGAGAGCGCGCTGGAGCCCCCCGCGACGACCACGACGCCAACCGGCGGACCAGTGATGGCCTGCGCATTGCAATTGGCGTCGGCGGCACCTACGTTCCGCCCAAGGTTGCAGGCCAGCGCCGCGCCTTCAGAGTCCATCGCCGTATAGGTCAGCATCTCCGATTCGATGGCGAAGCCTTCCGAATTGTCGGAATCCGAGCTGGTCGATGAAGGGGAAGTAGCCGAATCGGCAGATTTCTTCTGCGCGAACGCAGAAGCGGCCAACGCAAAAACCGCGCAATATACAGCGAGTGGGCTCCGCAGGGACCCCAGGAACCTGAGCAACATACTCATGCCGAACCTCCGAATTGTCTGGGGGGGACCTGAATCTTTGGAAGGCGCCTGAACAAGACAACACTCAGATCTTCAGTGTTGGCGCGATTCTTCCGCTGATTGAACCCGATGATACCACCATTCGCCAGGGAGCGAGAGAAGAATCTGGCGGGCGGCGCACTCCCCGTTTCGAGATGACGTTGAACGGCCCTGCTGAGTTTCACGGCGCCGCAATCGCGATGGGATTCGATGGATCGATGAAGAGCTCGCGCGGCGCTCGGAGCGCCAAGGTTTGCTTCAGAAAATTGCTTTTTTGTCCCCGACAACCAGGAGTGTCTGGAACTGGGGCGCATCCGGTTCCTTGTCAACGACGGCAAGTTCGATGCTGACGAAGCCCGCATTCTGCAGCATTGATTCGAGCTCCACTTCAGTGAAGCCGAGCCACTCGTCGGCATAAAGCTCGCGCGCATCCTCGAAGCGATGACGCATGAGATCGAGAATGACGATGCGGCCGCCGGGGACAAGAATCCGCGCTGCCTCAGCCAGTGCACGCTCGGGGTGCTGAGCGTGGTGAAGCGACTGGGAGAAGAAGACCAGATCGACATCGCCATTGCCGATAGGAATCTCTTCCATGTCGCCGAGCCGATACTCGATGTTTTTCACTCCATGGCGGAGAGCCTGCTCGCGGCCAACTTCGATCATTCGCGCAGAGCTGTCTATGGCGATGACTTTCCTGGCGCGCTGAGCAAGGAGCAGCGCGAAGGCGCCTTCGCCTGCGCCGAGATCGGCAACCACCAGCGGCGGCATCAGGCGCAACAGCGCCTCAGCGAGGCTCTTCCAGGACTTGCCTGGAACGTAATCCTTGCCAAGGCGGCCGGCCACACTATCAAAAAATGCGCGCGTTTTGTCCTGCCGCTTGCGCAGCACGCGGCGCATGGCGGCCTGATCGTCGGCGGCTTCTGCAATCTCGTCCTTCGCCAACTCAAGGACCTCATCCAGGGGGCTGCCCTCGGCAGGGGCGGCAGAGGAAGCGCGGTAAAGATTGTTCTTGCCGGTGCGCCGATCTTCCACCAATTCAGCCTGCTTCAGCTGCGAGAGGTGGGTTGAGATGGTGCTCTGGCCCATTGCAAGAATCTCCTGAAGCTCGGCCACGGAAAGCTCCTCTTCCTTCAGAAGCAATAAGATGCGGAGCCGGCTAGGGTCGGCGAGAACCTTCAGCGTTTTGACGATTGACGACATTGGAGAATTCTGTTACATATCAACATATCACGATACGACGATAAAAGGAGATCTGAATGGCAACCGCAACCCTCGAGACAGTCCGGACCGAATACAAGGTGGCCGATCTTGGCCTGGCCGATTGGGGCCGGAAAGAAATCGTCATCGCCGAGCAGGAGATGCCGGGGCTGATGGCAATTCGAAACAAGTACGCGGCGGAGAAGCCGCTGAGCGGCGTGCGCGTGACGGGCTCGCTGCACATGACCATTCAGACGGCGGTGCTGATTGAGACGCTGGTGAGCCTGGGCGCCGAAGTGCGCTGGGCCAGCTGCAATATCTTCTCCACCCAGGACCACGCCGCGGCTGCGATTGCGGCGGCGGGCGTTCCCGTGTTCGCGTGGAAGGGCGAGACGCTGGAGGACTACTGGGAGTGCACCTATCGCGCGCTGACGCACAAGGGCGGCAAGGGGCCGGAGCTCATCGTCGATGACGGCGGCGACGCGACGCTGCTGATCCACAAAGGCTACGAGCTTGAGAACGGCGATCGCTGGGTGGATACGCCGAGCGGCAACCACGAGGAGCAGGTGATCAAGGACCTGCTGAAGAAGGTTTTCGCCGAAGACAAGCAGCATTGGCACAACGTCGTGAAGGATTGGCGCGGAGTGAGCGAGGAGACGACCACGGGCGTGCACCGGCTCTACAAGATGATGGAGCAGGGCAAGCTGCTGGTTCCGGCGATCAACGTGAACGACTCGGTGACCAAAAGCAAGTTCGACAATCTGTACGGTTGCCGCGAATCATTGGCCGATGGCATCAAGCGCGGGACCGACGTGATGGTGGCAGGCAAGGTCGCCGTCATCTGCGGCTATGGAGACGTCGGCAAGGGCTCGTCGCATTCATTGCGCGGGATGGGCGCGCGGGTGGTGGTGACGGAGATCGACCCAATCAATGCGCTGCAGGCGGCGATGGAAGGATTCGAAGTCGCGACTGTGGAAGACACGCTGGGCCGGGGCGATATCTACGTCTCGTGCACGGGCAACACCGACATCATCACACTCGAGCACATGCAGAAGATGAAGGACCAGGCGATCGTCTGCAACATCGGCCACTTCGATAATGAGATTCAAATCGACCGGCTGAACGCAGCGCCCGGCGTGACGCGGACTAACATCAAGCCGCAGGTGGACAAGTACACGTTCCCGGATGGGCACTCAATTTTCATTCTGGCCGAGGGGCGGCTGGTGAACCTGGGCTGCGCGACGGGCCACCCGAGCTTTGTGATGTCGAACAGCTTCGCCAACCAGACGCTGGCGCAGATCGACCTATGGAAGAACCGCGACAGCTACAAGGTGAACGTCTACACGCTGCCCAAGCGGCTGGATGAAGAAGTGGCGCGGCTGCATCTGGAGAAGATCGGCGTGAAGCTGACCAAGCTCTCGCAGAAGCAGGCCGACTACATCGGTGTGCCGGTGGAAGGGCCGTACAAGGCGGAGAACTACAGGTACTAAGAAACAGGGAACGAGGGACCAAGGGAACCAGGGACCGAAATGGCTGAGCACTTGCCGCGGTCCCTTTTCTCATGCGGTTTTCTATGAGCAATCAACTCACATTCTCGTTCGAGCTTTTTCCGCCGCGGACGCCGGAGGCGCAGGCCAAGCTGCCGGCGACGATTGCACAACTGGCGGCGGTGAAGCCGGATTATTTCTCGGTGACCCATGGCGCGGGCGGGTCCAATCAGGATGGGACCTACGAGACGCTGCTGGCGGTAGTGAAGCACTCCGGGGTTGAGGCCGCTCCGCATCTCACCTGTGTCGGGTCAACGCGAGCGGCGGTAGCGGCGCAGCTGAAAAGGTATCGCGACGCTGGCGTGAAACGCATCGTGGCGCTGCGCGGAGATCTGCCCGCAACGGCGATGAGCACTGAAGCGCCCGGCGAATTTCATTACGCCAACGAGCTGGTGAGCTTCATCCGCAAGGAGCACGGCGACGCGTTCAGGATCGAAGTGGCGGCCTATCCCGAGATGCATCCGCAAGCAAAGAGGCCGGGGGAAGACTTCGATAACTTCCGCCGCAAAGTGGAAGCGGGCGCGGATGCGGCACTAACTCAGCTTTTCTACAACGCAGACGCTTACTTCGATTTCATGGAGCGCTGCGAGAAAGCGGGCGTCAGGATTCCCGTCGTACCCGGCATCATGCCCATCACCGGCTTCGCAAATACCATGCGATTCTGTTCGGGCTGCGGCGCGGACATTCCGCGCTGGATCCGCCTGCGGCTCGAAGAGCTCGAAGACGACAAGCCGGCTCTGCAGGAATTCGGGCTCAGCGTGGTGACCCGGCTGTGCGAGGCGCTGCTCAAGGGCGGCGCACCTGGCCTGCACTTCTACACGATCAACCAGGCCGCTCCCACGCTGCGGTTGTGGCAGTCGCTTGGCCTTCGCGAATCTGCTTGAATGTGCCCGGAGCCGGGCTACCCCCTCCCCCCTACCTTATGGGGCTAAATTAGTCAAAATGAGCGACTTACGTCTCATGATCTCCCCTAAATTCCTGACGGCAAATGGTTTAGATGTCAAAGATTCTGGAATCAGCGGCTTAGAAGCGCTTTTTTGCGGCTCCAGGCCGGGTGGGGCAAAATCCGAGTATTGGGTCAGCTTGAAACCGCATCCCTCAGGGGCCGAAGCCCCGCTTTTTCTTTCCGGCGGTTGCGGCACGACTGAGGTCGTGCCCTTTCAAAGCGGATTCAAGCTGACCCAGTACCGCGATCCGGGCCGAAAGTCGATGGGCGGCTTTGGGATTCGCCAAGCCGCCCATGATCTTTTTCAGCACTTTTTCAACCCTGACATAAGGATAGCGAATTCGCGGAAATAACCGGCAAACTTGCTGGAATTTCTTGTGCCTGTGTTTTCAATGGGCTAAGTGGGAATCCGTGGAGAGCAGGTCTTGACGTGAAGCGGCGGGCGCCGTGCTACCGCACAAACGTGGCTTTCACGCGCCTGGAGCGGAGGTAGTAGGGAATCCAGACGGCGCAAACAACGATACCCTGGAGTGCCGCGATGGGTAAATGGCTCGGGAGGTAGTGTCGAGTCACGACATCATCGATGAGAACTGCGGTGGCTGACGAGGCCAGAAACCCGATCATGACCCATGGAAAGCTGCTGTTTTTGCGATAGAAGAGAACGTTCAGCAGGGCGAGCGCGATCAAGAAAACGGTGTTGGTGACAAGTTCGTAGAGGAGGAGACCAGCGAAACCGGGGCGCGCGTCGAGGAAGGACTGGAATTGACCTCCATAGAGCACGTGGAGATCGATGAAGATGCCGTAGATGCTGCGGAGCGGCGCAATTGCAAGTCCGATCGCAACCAGGATGAGCCAGCCGCCGATGCCTTCAAGGCCGGGTTCGAAGGAAAACGTGGGAACGAAGGGCGCCGGAGCTGAAGTTGGCTCCGTGGCTGCGACAATCGCGGCGCAATGGCCGCAAACCGATGCACCATCCTCCAGCGAAGCGCCGCATTGGGCACAAGAAATCATCATGAGGCGAATTCCCCGAAATGATCTTCGAATGCCGGGTGACTGTCAAACAGGAAGGCATGTTCCGGCGGTCTGTGAGCGGCAAGCAATCCGATTTAATCTTGCCTTGGGAGGCATTCGCACGCATGCCGCATCATTGGATGAACATTATTGCGCAGTACAGCAGCGTTGTCGGATTCATGATCGGGCTGCCGATCATGATTGGAACGTACTTTGAATCGCTGAGGGCCCGGCAGGAAGCGCGGCGAGCGATTGAAGGCACTTTGCGCAGCGCCAACTGCCTGGAGTTTATCGCCGGCGACGGGGCCTGCATCAACCTCGTACCGCTGGAGACGCTGCACTCGCTGCCTCGCGAGGGCGATGTGCTTCTGCTCCCCGGCGACGGGGTTGGAGCGACATCCGTCTTTTTACCTGGAGCCTACCTTGTCGAGTCGATCGAGCATATTTATAGCCCGGCCGAGATTAGCGGGGCGCGGCCGCACGAGGCCCGGCTGACCAAGGCCGTGGCGCGCGTAACGTCGCTCAACCCGCAGATGATGGCTGACGCGAGCATCAGGACCTAGGGAATTTCTCCTTCCGGAGGCCTTTCGATTTTCGTGCAGGGGTGGCGATGTGAGGACAGCGCCACTTCAAGGCAACGATTCGGGAGCGCAGAAGGAGGCGAGGTGGATCAGCGGCTCTAGCGCCGGACCAAGCGCCGCCAGAAGCGCCAGAAAATGTTATGCAGCAGGCGCGTCTGTTCGGCTTTGAGGCCTTGATACGAGCGCTCGACGTAGCCGTCAAACTCCGCCGGCCAGCCGATCATGGAGCGCCGCTCAGTGTAATCGCCTTCGGCCCAGAGCGACAGCAGCGCCTTGTATCCGACGACATGGGTGACAAAGTCGAGCAGGCACTGAGGCATCTGCTCCTCGACAATCAGGTGAGCGTTTTCAATAATGATTTTCTCGCGCACGTTGTTGAGAGGCATAAAGATGGTTGTCATCCACAGCACCCACTCCTTTAAATCCTCGTCGCGGATGGGATGGCACTGGGTTTTGCCTTGCTTAGAGAGCAGCGAGTTATAGGCGATGTTGCCGGCAATCGTGGCCACGTAGAGCGGTCCGTAGAATTGATTGAGGCGCTGGTTCACCAGGCGCAGGCGGTCAGCGCGGCGGGCCGCAACGCGGTTGCCCAGAAACGTAACCAGATAGCCGGCGAAGGCCAGGATAATCGTGAGCACAGCGGCATTTTGCCAGCCGCCTGAAACCAAAAATGAGGACGGATCCATCGTTTTTCCGGTTGACCTTGCGGGAAGTATACGCGCGGTGCGGGCGGCGGGACGGTGATGGAGGCGGGGATGCGAACTGCCGGTCCCAAATTGTCACCTGGAGTGATTTGCGGGAACGAGTTTTGCCCCTTCAGGGACGATTTTGATCTCAAAGAGTTTCGGCCAGAGCTTGCCGGTTACGAAGAGCCGGTCATGGGCGGAGTCCCACGCAATGCCGTTGAGGACCGCCTCGGGGTCGGAAACTTCGCCGGGCGCCAAGATGCCTGAGAGGTCGATCCAGCCGAGGACATTGCCAGACGCAGGCGAGATGCGGGCGATGCGATCGGTGTGCCATACGTTGGCGTAGATCTCACCGTGCACGAACTCCAATTCGTTCAACTGGGCCACCTGGGAGCCATGGTCCGTGACCACGATGTGGCGGACCTCACGCAATGTGACTGGGTCGAAGAAGCGGAGGGTTGAGGTGCCGTCGCTCAGGATCAGATTTCGCCCATCCTGCGTGAGTCCCCAACCCTCTCCTTTGTAAGTGAAAGTGCGCAAGAGGCGGAAACTGAAGCGATCGTAGACGAAGGCGATGTGCGACTGCCAAGTAAGTTGGATGAGGGTGCTGCCCCAGGATGCAAGGCCCTCGGCAAAGTACTGATCCGGCACTACGGCGCGTTGCAGAACGCGTCCGGTTTCGAGGTCCACCATGCGCAACGAGGAGCGCCCATTGAGGCCGGTGCTTTCATAGAGGTAGCCATCCTCATAAATGAGCCCCTGTGTGTAGGCGTGGGGGTCGTGCGGGTAAGTGTGGACGACGCGATAGCTGTCGGCCGGAAAGGCCAGCGGCGCCAGCGCGGCCAGGAAAGCGAGGACCGTGAATGCGCGACGAAATGGAGAGATATGCATAAACAGATGGGCGCGTTTAGGCTGCTGGACCGGCGTCGGCGGCCATGGAGACCTGGACGGGAGGATTGCCGGTCAATTGCGTGTCCATGATGAGGGCGGTCCGCACCTCGCTGCCAATGAGAGTGATCGGCGTGGAAGTGCAGAACGGCGTGGCGAGCCCGGTGGGTGTCACGACCATGGCGACAGTCTGCGAGGTGAAGCTGGTATAGCCGGTCGTGGCTCCAACGGGGAGATCGGCGACCAGAGGAATCGCATTGGCGAGCGCAACGCCGGCCGGGATCATATAGATGTCGACGGCGCCGGTCCTGGGCGCCTGATTGAGGAATCGAAAGGCCGAGAGGTTGCTTGCGGCCTGTACTTGCTGGTCTTCAAGGACGGTGACGGTGTAACTGCCCGGCGCAGCACCATTGTCGGTGAGGAAAACCGAGTGCCGATGTCCGGGCAACAGTGTGCCGCTGGTGCTTACCAGCGCCGAGCCACCCGTGGCAGCAGTGATCTGAATGAGCGCCGCCTGGCTCGGGGGCACGGTGCCGTAGGACGTAATGGTTCCAGCACCGGAATTGGCGGCAATGAGCTGCCCTTCGACGAGGACGTTGGCCGCGGGGGCGATGCAGGATGCGTCGATGAAGCGGACCAGCCTCGGTTGCGTGTAAGTTGCGACTTTTTCGCAGGCGGCGAGCCCAAGAGCAAAGGCCAGCGAAACCGGGATTGCGATGCCCAATCGGGGCGGTCTCAAGAGCCGCGAAAGCCGCATCCGACGCTCGCTGGTTCTCATGAAGTGCTTCCTGGCATGGATCACAAGCGTTGCACTCATAGTACAGGCAATGAATCAGCCTGGCTTACGACAATCTGGCCACGCGAAGCCAGCCGCCGGCGAGCGGACTCAATGGCGACAACAGGCTCAGAGCAATCCGCCGTGGAAGCGCCCGAAATGGCGAGCCATCATTACGGAAAGCAAGAGAGCTCCGGCAAAGACCGTCGCCACCTGGCACCAATAATGAAGGTTGAATTGCCCCAGCCAAACCAGAAGGACGTAAGCAACAGCCAGATTGAAGAGTCCCCAGAGAACGTTGACGGTCGACGACGACAGCCCCTGGCCGGGGGGCTTGGCGAAGGGCGACTGGAAAGGACGGCCGGAAACTCCGTTCACAAAGTGCGGCACGGAGTTCGCAAGGAACGCTCCGCCGAAAAACCATTCGATCAAATGGACAAAGAGCATGGCGCTGCCTCACCGATAGAAGATCTTTGTGCTAATTGATACTAACTCGCTCCCAGGTAGATGAAGCGAGCCAGGAAGAGAGCGGCGAGGAGGTAAAGGAGCCAATCCTGACGCCGGGCTTTGCCCGCTAGCAGGTGCAAGACCGCCCAGGCGATGATGCCGAAGCCGAGGCCGTTGGCGATGGAGTAGGTGAACGGAATCAGGATGAGCGTGAGAAAGGCGGGAACGGCGACGAGCGGCTCGTGCCAGTGAATCTCGGTGATAGCGGCCAGCATGAGTGAGCCGACCAAAATGAGCGCGGGCGCCGTAGCCGCGGGAGGGACGATACCGATGAAGGGCGCAGCGCCAATGGCTACGACGAAAAGCATGCCGGTCACGATGGCGGTGACGCCAGAGCGGCCACCCGCGGCTACGCCGGCAGTGGACTCAACGTAGCTTGTCACGGTGGAGGTTCCGGTGAGGGAGCCAAAGACCGTTGCGGTGGCGTCGGCAAACAGGATGCGGTTGAGCCGGGGAATGGAGTGATCGGGCGCGATGAGGCCGGCGCGCTTGGTGACCGCGACCAGCGTGCCCAGGTTGTCAAAGAGATCGACGAAGAAGAAGACGAAAATGATCTCAAGCAGGCCCTTATTGACCGCGCCCATGATATTGAGCTTGAACGCCGTTTGAGTCAGGGCGGAGATGCCGCCAGCGGACGGCGTCCAATGAACCATGTGGAACGCCCAGGCAACTCCGGTCACGGTGAGCACGCCGATGAGGATGGACCCTTTCACTTTGCGGATTTCGAGAGCGACCATGAGAATGAGGCCGAGAAGCGCGAGATAGGCAGTGGGGTCCCGGATGTTGCCCATGGTGACCAGGGTGTTGGGGTCTCGCACCACCAGGCCCGCATGCTGGAAGCCGATAAACGCAATGAACAGGCCAATGCCCCCGGCGACCGCCGCGTAGAGCTGATGAGGAATGGCACGCAGGATCATCTGGCGGACACCGACCGTGGTGAGCGCCAAGAAAATGACGCCGGAAAGAAACACCGCACCCAGCGCGGTCTGCCAGGGGACGTGCATTTTGAGACAAACGGTGTAGGTGAAGTAGGCGTTCAGGCCCATTCCCGGCGCAAGAGCGATGGGATAGCGAGCGATGATGCCCATCAGAATGGAGCCAAAGGCGGCCGACAGGCAGGTAGCCGCAGTAACCGCAGGCAATGGCACGCCGGCATCGGCCAGAACCGCCGGGTTCACCAGCACGATGTAGGCCATGGTCAGGAAGGTCGTGACGCCGGCCAGCAGTTCCGTGCGCCAGTTGGTCCCGAGACGGGCAAATTCGAAATAACTTTCGAGTCGCTTGATCATGGACGGAATCGAGCCAAGGATTCCTGATAGGAAAACACACTGCGGCTCGAATCCAAAGTGCTTTGTGAGAGGGGAAAGGCCGAGGCCGGATGTTTCGATGCAAAAGAGGCCCGATTGGACGGCTCGTTTGCAGGAGCGGAGCGGGATGAACTAGCGCGTTGCCTGCTCGCGCGGCGGGGGCTGGACTGGGTCCCTATATCCATGCTCAGCAAGCGCCTCGCCCATCTGCGCGTACATTTCCGGGTTGTCGGGCTGCCAGGTGCCGAGTCCGTCGACGTAGCGGTTATACATGGAAAAAGCCGCCGCGATGAGAACCGTGTCGTGGATTTCGAGGTCAGTTGCGCCATGGCGGCGCGCGGTTTGAACGTCCGCTGCGGTAACCAGTTTGCCATCCTGCTGGACCTTTCCTGCGATGGATAGCAGGGCTTTCATTTTTGGGGAGACGGGCGCCAAGAGAAAATCCGATTGCACCTTTTCAACGATCTGCGGATCGCGGAGGTGTGCCGACGCCACGGCCGCGTGGCTGGCGTAGCAGAAATGGCAGCGATTCCGGGCAGAGACGTGGGCAGCGATCAGCTCGCGCTCGCCGGGAGTGAGCGAGTTCGGCTCATGAAGA
Source organism: Acidobacteriaceae bacterium (assembly GCA_030040935.1). Taxonomy (GTDB): domain Bacteria; phylum Acidobacteriota; class Terriglobia; order Terriglobales; family Acidobacteriaceae; genus Telmatobacter. The sequence continues at coordinate 16,517 of JASHSG010000096.1, forward strand.
AGGATGTGGGCCAGCTCGCGCATCGGCTTCTCGGTTTCGGGGCGGAATGCGAATCCGGAGACGATGCCGGGAACGCCGTCGGGCAGGTTGATGTGCGGCATGGAAGGCTCCTCAGGAACGGGTTTGAGTCAGCGCGAAGCCGGCGCGTGTGCGGCCAGATATTTTTCGCTCACTGCGACGTATCCGTTTTCGGCGACCATTTTGCCACGCTCGCGATAAAAGGCGGGGTCGGCGGGCAGCGCGGTGGCAAGGCCGTCGACGTAGCGGTTATACATGCAGAAGGCCGCGGCGATGAGCACGGTGTCGTGGATTTCGAGGTCCGTGGCGCCTTCGTTGCGCGCGGCATTAACGTCGGCAGCGGTGACGAGCTTGCCATCCTGCTGCACTTTGCCGGCGATGGCCAGAAGCGCCTTGAGCTTGGAGCTGATGGGGGCAAGGTTGTAGTCCACCTTCACCTGGCGCACGAGCTCTTCGTTGCCTCCAAGATGCGCGGCGGCGATCATGCCATGAATGTTGTGGCAATACTCGGTGCAGTTGCGGCTGGAGACGTAGGTGGCGATCAATTCGCGCTCACCGGGAGATAGCGTGTTCGGGCCGCGAAGCAGGATCTCGACCAGCGCGTTCAGAGGCCGCGCGGTCTCGGGGCGGAACGCCATGGCGCCGCGAATTCCGGGCAAATCCGGGGAAAGAGGGACATGTGGCACAGGGGAGAGACCTCCTGGAACGGGAAATCACGCTGGATCGCTATCCTACGCCTGCCTGGCCGCGGTCTGCATCATCCGTTCGGTCGACCGGGATTCCGAGGCGGAATTTTCAGACATCGATCCGGCAGGGGAGGAAGCCCTAGCCGAGCAGCCTGGCTGCCTCCTTGGCGAAGTAGGTCACGATGAAATCCGCGCCCGCGCGCCGCAACCCCACCAGCGATTCCAGGATGGCGCGGTCGCGGTCGAGCCAGCCTTTTTCAAATGCGGCCTGCAGCATCGAGTACTCGCCGGAAACCTGGTAGGCGCCGATCGGGACGTCGAAGCGATCGCGCGCGGCCCGCACCACGTCGAGATAGGGCATGGCAGGCTTCATCAGGATCATGTCCGCACCCTCCTCGATGTCGAGATCGATCTCACGCAGGGCCTCGCGGATGTTGGCGCCATCCATCTGGTAGGTTCTGCGGTCGCCGAACTGCGGGGCCGAGTCGGCCGCCTCGCGGAAAGGCCCGTAGAAGGCGGAGGCAAACTTCGAGGCGTAACTGAGGATTGGCGTTTGTGAAAGTCCGGCGGCGTCAAGAGCGCGACGAATCGCAGCAACGCGGCCATCCATCATATCGCTGGGAGCGACGACGTCCGCGCCAGCTTTGGCCTGGCTCACTGCTGTACGCGCCAGCAGTTCGAGGGTGGAGTCATTGTCAACCTCGAAGCCCGCATAGAGGCCCTCGCCCGACGTGACCACCACACCGCAGTGGCCGTGGCGGGTGTATTCGCAGAGGCAAACGTCGGCGATCAGGACCAGTTTCTTCGAGGCCTCAGACTGCTTGAGCGCGCGCAGCGCCTGCTGAACAATCCCGTCTTCTTCCCACGCGGCGGTGCCTTGATCGTCCTTTGTCTCGGGCAATCCAAAAAGAAGCAATCCGCCCAGCCCGAGACGCGCAACCTCATCGGCTTCGCGCACCGCTTCGTCGACCGAGAGATTGAAGACGCCGGGCATCGAACCGACAGGCGAGCGCACTCCCTTGCCGGGACGAACGAACAGCGGATAGATCAGGTCACCGGGCGAGAGCGCAGTCTCGCGCACCAGTGCGCGCAAGGGCTCGCTCCTGCGCAGTCGCCGCATCCGGTTGACAGGGAAGGCCATGGATTGATTGTAAATCGCAGCGATCGGCCGTCAGCCGAGTCCGCGGCTGCGCATTTACAGCTCTTCGTAGAGCATCCAATTCCTTGTCCCGATCAGAATGACGAGCGTGGCGATGCCCATGGCCAGGCCAAAGGGGAAAAAATGGAACAGATTCAAGATGGCCGCGACGATGGCCACGATGCGCCCCCACTGCGTGCGCTCGAGCAGGCCCCATCCGGCGATGGCAGAGAGAAGAGCCCGGCCGACCAGGAAGATCCAGGCGAAACGGAGCAGGGCGGGGAAGAACCACGTTTGCGGCGAGTGCCCGTTGATCCAGGGACCGAAACCGTGAGAAAGAAATGCGTGGGCGAAAGCGAGGCCAGCGAAACCGGCGACAAGGGAGATTCCGGCGTAAACCAGCCACAAGATGCCGAGAACCCTGATCTTGCCGGCATAAGATGCCAGAAGAAACTCGAAACCGGGCACAGGAGGCACCTGGGGCGCTATGGGACGCTTGCATTGTGGACAAACAACCTGTCCCTGCGCCAACGATCGGCCGCATCCGCTGCAGAACATAACGCCTCCTTTTTTCTAAGTCATGAATACGCCGACGGGGCAACGAATGTTCCAGCTGGCCCGGCAGATGCCCGACAGCCGCAGGCACCCCGCGCTATTTCACGTCGGCGGCCAGCTTGACCCAGCGCTCCTGATGCCGGTTGTCGTCGAGGAGATACCCGGTGACGCGACCACTCGCATCGTGCTCAAAAATCAAGTGAAAGTCTTTTGAGGCAGCCGTGTCGCCGGGGCGGGAGAAGGTATCGGCCGACTCCGCCTCGAGCAAGACGCTATTGCCGCTGGAGCTCTTTTCAAAAAGCTGTGCGCCCTGGCGAACGATGGTTTCAATTTCGTGCCCGCCGGCTTCGCGATAGTCGCCAACCAACGTATCGAGCTGCGCCGCAGAGAGGTTGATGGTGGGCGGGCGCAGCGGGACTACGAGCCGCTCGGCCAAAACTTCGGTTGGGGGCGGAAGGCGGTGAGCCAGCAGCCAAGGCGGCAGTGCGGGCTCATCGTAGGCGCGAGTCCAGCAATCGTGCTTGAGCCCCTGATATATCCAAAGGCGAATATCTCCGCCAGCTTCTTTGAAGGCGTCGTACATCAGTTCGCTTTGCTTCGGCACAACGACGGGGTCGAGGCTGCCATGGAAGAGCCAGACCGGCGTATGACCCACCGCGCGCGCGTATTCGGCGGGCAGGATGGAGGCTTCCTGCCAGCGATCCGGTTCGTAGCTCCAGAAGACGCCTCCGGCGGCAATCACGATCGCAGCCCAGCGACGGGGATGCAGCCGCGCCAGCTCCCATGCTCCGTAGCCGCCCATGGAGAGGCCGGTGAGATAAGTGCGGGAAGGATCGCCGTGAAACTCCGCAGACTCCTGATCGAGCGCGGACATCGCCAGCTCGAGCATGGCGGGATCGGTCCAGTGTGCGGTCTGAGGGCATTGCGGCATCACGATCACAAAGGGCCAGCGGTCGGGGTGGTTGCGTACCGCCTCGGAGATCCCAAACTGCGTCTGCCACATTCCCTCGGAGCCGCGCTCTCCGCGTCCGTGCAAGGAGAGAATGACGGGCCATTGCCTGCCATCGTCGCGCCGCCACTCTTCCGGCAGGTAAACCTGAAATCGATAAGTAATCCCGTGCAGAACGATTCGCCGATTCAGGAAACCCGTATCCTGCGGAGGCTCCAACCTGGCCGGTGAGGTCTTGGCTGCGGTAGAGCCAGCAGGTGCTGGCCATGCCGCGCAAGCCAGCCCCAGGCAGGCCGTTGCAATGAACACAGAACGGGACACTCTGAGCTTTATCATAATGATTCCCGGAAGGATAGCGGGAAGTATTTCGCAGGCCGGGTCAAAGGCGAATCCTGCCTTCGCGGCGCAGGTGCATTCGATCCAGAGTCTTCAAGGCGTCAGCTTTTACTGCGATTGCGGGTTGGCCGATCCTTGCGATTTTCTTACAAATTGCATGCAACAATCGAACCTGCGATGCTGACTGAAGTCATGACGAAACTTGAGGCCGGAGACACGCTGGACCATTATCGTCTGGACGCGGAGGTTGCGCGCAGCGGCATGTCCACGCTCTTTCGAGCCACGGACCTCGGCACCGGCCGGCAAGTGGCGCTGAAAGTCCCTCATCCGGAGATGGAAGCCGACCCGGTGCTTCTCGAGCGCTTCCGGCGCGAGGAGGCGATCGGTCAGGAGATCGATCATCCCGGCGTGGTGAAGACCTTCGACGGTGAAGACCGCAGCCGACGTTACATGGTCATCGAGTGGGTCGAAGGCCGCCTGCTGCGCTCCATATTGAACGAGGAGCGCAAGCTGCCAGTCGACCGCGCCGTGGCCCTCACCATCGCCATCTGCGACGCCCTCGACAACCTGCATAAGCATGGCGTGGTGCATCGCGATCTGAAACCGGAAAACATCATGGTGTGCGATGGAGACCGGATCAAGATTATCGACTTCGGCATTGCTCTAAAGGAGGACGCGCGGCGCATCACACAGGTGGGCCTTACGCCGGCGCTGGGCACGCCCGACTACATTTCTCCGGAGCAGGTGAAGGGCCAGCACGGTGACCAACGCAGCGACGTTTACGCGCTGGGCGCGATGCTGTACGAAATGCTGACCGGCCAGCCGCCATTCACGGGGCCGAGTCCGCTGGCGGTGATGAACGAGAGATTGCTCACGGATCCGGCACCGGCGCGCGAGCTGAACGCGGAGATCCCTCCTGCAATCGAGGAGATTCTTTTCCGTGCGCTGGCGCGAGATCCACGCCAGCGCTATGCCACGGCATCCGACATGGCCTGGGAGCTGGAACACCAGGAGCTTGTAGGTATCGAGAGCCCCCAGCACGGATCCGTCCGTCTTGGCCGGTTTGCGCTGAGCCGTCGCAAGATGGTGCTTTATGCGGCATTGGCACTGGTGCCGTTGGCGTTATTCGTTGTAATGCTCGTGCTGGCTCGGCGGTAAGGAGGCGGTCTCCCGGCGGGGACTGCGATTTTTCAGAGATTTGAAAGACGAATTGCGCCGCACCAGCCTGAGCCAGACGGCGAGTAAGACGCAAGTTCCGCGATCATGCCGGCACCCGCTTGAGCAGCCCCTTGGCGCGGCGAAACCACGGGCGCTCGCGCCGACGCAGATAGCCGGGCATGGATGGCCGTTTGTCCAACACCTTCTTTGCCCACTCGCGGGCCTCGGCATTGTGTCCCTGCGAGACGAGGAAGTCGGCGAAGTTCAGATAGGTTTCCGACAGCGTCGATCGTCCGATTGCCTGCCGAAAATACAGCTCGGCTTTTTCTTTTTCCCCGGTCTGCGCGCAAGCATGCGCCAACAATCCCACTGCGCGGTAAAAATCATGGCCGGGATCTCGACGCACGGCCATTTCGAGGTCAGGCAGCGCGGCCCTCGCGTCGCCCATCAAGACCGCGCACACGCCGCGGTGGTAGAAGCAGTCGAGCGTATCGGAGCGCGCAGAGATGGCTTTGCTGAAGGCGTCGCGGGCAGACTGCAGCTTGCCCTCATCCATGTAAAGGTCGCCCAGTTCTTCCCAATTCCCCGAAGACGGATTGTCGTGAATCTCAATGAGCAGCTGGGAGATGCGCTTGCGACGGGGAAAGGCCTTGAAGGATTGGCGCAGCAAACCGAGATCGGGCAGCACTTCGACAAAGATGTAAACCACCGCGCCGAGCCAGCCGAGGAACAGGATGATGAAGATCCAGTAGGTGTCGGGACGGCGGCGAATGAAATGAATAATTGCTACGGCCTGCAGGATCAGGCCCCAGGGATAAATGAAAAAACCGAGGATTCCCATGCGCACTCCATCCTAATGCGGCCTCCGGAAGCCTGGAGTGAATTATCTATCAGCGATAGGACTCATCGCGGTGAATTACAAACTCCGGATAGGCTCCACCGCCGATTTCGTGCAGATCCATGCCCATCCGCTCGCCATCGGGGTCGACGCGGAAAGGAACGAAGCGGTTGAGGAGCGCAAAAAGGAGATAAATCAAGGGGAAAAAGAAGCCGAGGAGCGCGGCGATGCCAATCAGTTGCGCGAGAAGCTGACCCGCCTGGGGCGCGAAAAAGCCAGCCGCGATCAGCCCCCAAAGACCCGCTGCGCCGTGGACAGTGATGGCGCCAGTGGGATCGTCGATGGAAAGCGCAAGTTCGAGTAGTTCGACCAAAAGCGGGGTGAGCACACCGGCCACCCCTCCAACAAAAAGCGACCCCACCGGAGATGCGAAGGCCGCGCAGGCGCTCGATGCGACGAGACCTGCAAGCCAGCCGTTGGCGCAGAGGCTGGCATCGGGCTTGCCGAAGCGGAAGCGCGTGACGGAATAGGTTGCGGCGAGTGCGCCACATGCCGAAAGAAGCGTATTGATGGCAGTTCCAGACAGCGCGGTGAGCGGAGTGTGAGCCCAGAGGATCGCTCCCGCGACGTTCCAAGCCAGCCAACCTACCAGCGCCAGCATGCACCCAAAGAGGACGTAGATGGCGTTGTGGCCAGGCATGGCGGTGGAGAGTCCTTCCCTGGGGAACTTTCCGCGACGTGGTCCGGCGATCCAGATGACGGCCAGCGCGCTCAGGCCTCCGATGACATGCACAGTTGCCGCGCCTCCGCCGTCGAGGAAGCTCGCAACCATCGAGAAGTTTGCCCCCAGGGCCGCCAGCCAGCCGCCCGCCCAAATCCAATGCGCGGCCAGAGGGAAAACAATACCGGCCAGGATCGCTGCGGAAGCGAAGCCGGCCGCAAGCCTGAAGCGGTCCGCTCCGGAGCCCCAGGGAAGCAGCACGGTCATAGAAACTGCCAAAAACTCAAACAAGACCGCAAGTTGAACCTGGGGCGGAGCGACGCCGAGGCCACGCAAAAGAAACGGGCCGAGGCCGACCAGGCTCCACGGCTTGCCTGCCGCATAGAGAACGACCTGCTTCAGTCCGAGAGACCCGGTCAACGATGCCCCGATGAAGGCGAAGACGATAGAAGCAACCGCCACGAGGGCCAGATTGCCCAGCATGGCCTGCGCTGCCGAGCGCGAGCGGCTCAAGCCGGTGTTGATGAGCGCCACGCCCGCAATGGCCATTGGAGCAAGCAGCAAGAGCGCAAGAGTGAGCGCAAAAACAGCGTCGCTCATTGCGGGGGCGGGCGCGGGAAGCATCGGAGGGGTGACGCTCATGAGTGGCTTGTCCCACGGGGCAGCATATGGCCGCGAACCGACACGGCCAGACCCATCCCTTCGACTGCCAATCCGCACAAGACGAATGCCATACGACGCCCAGGGTCGGGAAACAACGCCAGCGCGGCAAGCGTCAGAAAGAATCCGGCAGGCATGACCAGTAATCCGGCATATTTCATCTTTTCTTCCCTTATCTTTCGTTAGCGAGTCTTGCGCGGGTTTCACTGGACGGCGGTAGACAGGAACCAACCCGGCGAATCCAACGAATGTCCCCTGTCTCGAGGCGCTATGCAATGCGATTGTTACGTTCCTTTGAATTCTAAACGATCCAATCGTCGCGATCGGTTGGTTTCAATTCGCCGGATGCCGTGACCGGTCCTTACGGTTTCTTTTCGAGGAGCGGGCAATAATGGGCTATGTATATGGGTCCCGGCCAAAACCAGCGGGTCGTATCTGCCGCCCTCGGCGCCATAACGCTTGCAGGGGTTGCGGCTTTGCTGGCCGGAGAGGCCTTTCCCGCGCTTCTGCCGGCGAGAAGTCATGCGATTCTAGCGTCGTTCTTGCTGGCCTTAATCGCGATCGCGTATCTCGTGCACCAGATCGCACGCCGCCCGGCGGCCACGGAAATCATGAAGGCGATCATGCTGGCTTTTGCATTTCTTTTCTGGGCGGCCAACCAATTCCGGCCAGACTTGCCGGCGTCAAGGCTATTCAACGACCTTGCAATTGCATTGTTCGTTCTCGATGTTTTTCTCGTAATTGCCGGTTGGCCGCGATCTTCGCCTGACAGTTCTTTCGCAGAAAGTTGCGCGCGGCGATGTGCCGAGTGCGGCGCGGAATCCTGCGCGGGAGAGCGGTGCTGCGCCGGCCCGATTTCGGTTCATTGAGAGTTTACGGCCGCCGAGCCGCGGAGAAAGCCACTGACTCGTCATGTGGGCCGAGTCGTTTGACGGGTCGTTGAAGGTATCAATCCAGAATTTATATTTATCTTTGAGAAATCCCAACTTCTGGTACGTTTGGTGGAGGAGAAGGGGTTTGGTCTGGCCTGAAAACGCGCTTGTCACAACCAATTTTCTTTTCAAGGGTTTGCAAAGCGGTTTCCCACAATTATTTTTGGCGATTTTGTGCGCACGCTGTGTCGGGAATCCATTTCGGGCTGCTATATTGAAATTTCGGGCGTCCCGCCCGCTCCGTGAATTCATATCGTTGAGCAATTCTTGTACATAACCTATGTGACCGCCGATACACGCGGCGCATGCCAAACGAAAGTCTGATCGGGATACTTTCATGGCGCAAATTTTCGACCGCAGCTCCAACGCACTGGCTCGGATGAGCTTGGTGTTGACGGGGTTGATCGTCATTGCCCTGGGGGTGACGCTCGATCAGTTGCAGCGCTCGCCGTGGGTCACTCGGCAAGGCCAGCGCGCGGATCAGCCCGTACCCTTCAGCCATAAGCATCACGTACAGGGGCTGGGTCTTCAATGCCAGTACTGCCACACCACGGTTGAGAAATCGAGCTACGCGGGGATTCCGCCGACGCGGACGTGCATGAACTGTCACGCGCAGATCTGGACAAATGCCCAGTTGTTAGAACCGGTACGCCAGAGCTGGTACACGGGCCAATCGATTCCGTGGATCAAGGTGCACGACCTGCCCGACTTCGTTTACTTCAGCCACGAAATTCATGTGAACAAGGGGATTGGCTGCGAAAGTTGTCATGGCCGGGTGGATGAAATGCCTTTGATGTACGCGCAGAACACGCTGCAAATGGAATGGTGCCTGGACTGCCATCGCAACCCGGCAAAGAACCTTCGGCCAACCAGCCAGGTCTACAACATGGATTGGCAGGCGCCGGCGGAGGACCATCCCGTGTGGTGCGCGGCCGTGGATAACAAGCCGGGGGTGCCCACGGCGCAAAGCGTGAGCTGCACGACAAAGGATCCCGCGACGGATAAGGAGAGCGAGCAGGCACTCATTTCGCCGGCCCGGGAGCAGGCGCGGCTGCAAACTGTCTCGGTGGGCGGCCAATCGGCTCCTGCGATGGGTTACATTGCCGGGTTTGCGAAGTTCACCAGCCAGGAGGATCTGGGTCTGTTTCTGGTCGATCACTACAAGATCCGCACGCCGAAGGACTTGACCAGCTGCGAGGTGTGCCACCGATGAGCGCAAACAGAGAGAATTCGCCGGCGCTGGAGAAGTCAATGGGCACAGCCAGGAGCGACTCCGAACAACGTGGGAGTTCCGATCCGATGACGCTCGAGGCGGTGCGGCGCAAGCTCAGCGGCACGAAGGGCAAGAAATTTTGGCGTTCGCTGGATGAGTTGGCCAATACGCCGGAATTCCAGGCTGCTGTCGAACGCGAGTTTCCTTCGGCGGCGCAGGAGTGGGTGGATCCGGTTTCAAGGCGCGGCTTCCTCAAGCTGATGGGCGCGTTGATGGCTCTGGCGGGGCTGGCCGGCTGTACGAAGCAGCCCGATGAGCCGATTTATCCATATGTAAAGGCTCCCGAGGACCTGATTCTCGGCAAGCCAATGTACTTTGCCACGGCGCATCCATTTCCAACCGGCGCTGTGCCGCTGCTGGTGAAGTCGGACGAGTTCCGGCCCATCAAGATCGACGGCAATCCTGAGCACGCGTACAATCACGGCGGCTCCGATCCATATTCGCAGGGCACGCTGCTCGATCTTTACGATCCCGATCGCTCGCAACACGTCACTTATCGCGGCGAAGGCCGAGAGTGGGCGGAATTTGCCGAAGCTCTGCGCGACAAAGTGACCTCGACGAAGGACGGGACGGGAATTTACTTCCTCAGCTCGACCGTTCTATCGCCAACGCTGGCGCGACAGTGGGGCGAAGTTCAAAAAGCGTGGCCGAAGGCGAAGCTGGTCCAGTACGATCCTGCGCTGGCCGGAACTTTTCTGACGCAGGGCGTGAACGTTCAGTACGACCTGAGCGTGGCGGACGTGATCGTTTCGCTCGATTCCGATTTTCTTTCGAGCGCTGCTTATCCCGGCTTCCACAAACTTGTTCGCGACTACGCGGCGCGGCGCAAACAGCCCGAAAACGGCATGAACCGGCTTTATGCGGTGGAAAGCACGACCACCACCACCGGGATGAAGGCCGAGCACCGGCTGGGACTGCGCGCCAGCGAGATTCCGGCGTTTGCGGCGGCATTGGCGCAGGCTGTCGGTGCGCCAGGCGTGAGCGCGCCGAGCTACGCGTGGACCGATGAGCAACAGAAATTCTTGGCCGCCCTTGCGAAGGATTTGAAGGCGAGCGCCGGCAAGAGCGCGGTTCTGCCCGGGCTCTATCAGGATCCCACGGTCGCGGCGCTGGCCGTCGCAATGAACAACGCGCTCGGCAACCTGGGAAAGACGGTTTTTGTTTCGAGCGATCCGGCGATTCCACTGCCCAGCGATCAGCTTGGAGATTTCAAGGCGCTGGTCGCCGATCTGAACTCAGGCAAGGTCGATTGGCTGGTGATTCTGAACGCCAATCCGATTTACGACGCGCCCGCCGATCTGAATTTTGCCGACGCCTTCAACAAGGCCAACATTGTGGCGCATCTTGGTTCGCACTACGACGAGACGGGGCAACTTTCGCACTGGCACATTCCTGCGGCGCACTTTCTCGAATCGTGGTCCGACGCGCGCGCCTACGACGGCACGGTTTCGATCGTGCAGCCGATGATCGATCCACTATATGGCGGACACACGGCGCATCACGTTTTTCAATTGCTGCTCAACGATCCCGCGCTGAGCCCCTACGATGCGGTGCGCGAGACGCAGAAGGCGAATATCAAAGGCGACTTTGAAACCGGCTGGCGCAAGGCATTGCACGATGGCTGGATTGCCGATACAGCATACACAAAGAGCGCCGCCACGGCGGGCGCAAAGGTTGGGATCGATGTTCCCGCACCCACGCCCAGGGATTCGATCGAAATCATCTTCCGCCCCGACCCGAATGTTTACGACGGCCGCTGGAGCAATGTGGGCTGGCTGCAGGAGCTGCCTAAGCCGGTGACGAGCCTGAGTTGGGATAACGCGGCGATCGTTTCCGGCGCGACGCTGACCAGACTGGGACTGGAAGAAGACGACATTATCGAGCTGTCGGTGGGCAACGGCAAAGTGAAGGCGCCGGTAATTGTTGCGCCGGGTCATCCTGACAATTCGATAACCGCTTATCTCGGCTACGGGCGCGAGGCTGCCGGACGCGTGGGATCGGGCCAGGGATTCAATGCGTACCTGATCCGGAGCACATGGGCGCCGCTGTACGCGACAGGATCGGTCCGGCAGGTGCCAGGCAAGTGGGGGATTGCGATCACCAAGAGCCACTACCAGGATCATCGCGCGAGGTTCCTGCAGGGTCAGGGAAGCGGCAACAACTCACTTGAGGCCGATGAGGCACTGGGGCCGCGCGGGATCATCCGCTACGCCACGCTCGATGAGTTCAAGGCCAACCCCAACTTCGCGCATGAGGGCGAACGGTACGATACGCCGAGCCGCGACACGTCGCTTTTCCCGAACTGGAGCTATAACGAGCCGAATGCCTGGGCGATGTCAATCGACATGAACAGCTGCACAGGATGCAATGCGTGCATCGTGAGCTGTTACGCCGAGAACAACATTGCCGTGGTGGGCAAGCAGCAGGTGCGCATCGGTCGCAACATGCAGTGGCTGCGCATCGACACATATTTCGAGGGCGACCTTTCGGCGCCGCGCGCGCACTTCCAGCCCATGAACTGCCAGCACTGCGAGAACGCACCCTGCGAGCAGGTTTGCCCGGTGGGCGCGACAGTGCACACGCCGGAAGGTTTGAACACGATGGTTTACAACCGCTGCGTGGGTACGCGCTACTGCTCGAACAACTGCCCCTACAAGGTGCGGCGATTCAACTTTCTTCTTTATTCGGACTACGAGACCGAGAGCCTTAAGCTGATGCGCAATCCGGACGTGAGCGTGCGCTCGCGCGGTGTGATGGAGAAGTGCAGCTACTGCGTGCAGCGTATCAACGCGGCGAAAATCGATGCGGACAAGGAGAACCGCGGCATCCGCGACGGAGAGATTGTGACGGCCTGCCAGCAGGCGTGCCCGGCCGAGGCGATCGTGTTTGGCAATATCAACGATCCTGGCAGCCGCGTATCGAAAGTGCGCACGCTCGAGCGCAGCTACCAGGTGATTGCCGATCAGAACGCACGGCCACGGACGCAGTATCTGGCTGAAGTACTCAACCTGAACGCTGAACTTGAAGCAACGCCGGCGGAAGTCGCGCCGGCCAAGGGATAAGGGCAGGGAGCAAGGGAGTAAAGACGGCAACGATGGCG
>JASHSG010000097.1 GCA_030040935.1 Acidobacteriaceae bacterium
TGGTTGAGCTGCGTATAGATGACGGAGACTTCCGACTGACAGAATGCACTGCAGAGCGAGCTGTCTAGCGATTGCGGGGTTTGACCCAGGCGGGCCGCGGTCACGCGGTCGTAGTTGAGCAGTTCCTGCAGGCCGCCGTTCTGCCAGTCGGTGTTCACGTCGGTCAGATCCGGGAGCTTCTGCATGCGCTGATAGAGAATCGGAGCCCAGCGCGTGAGGTCGTCAATGTTGTCGGACTGAATCGTATATTGGTAAAGCGCGCCGCCGCCCCGGGCTCCAATGCGCAAGTCCTGTGCAGGCTGTAGAGTTGCGGTTGCCACGGGCAGACGGTTCATTTTCGGTCGCAGGCGGTTGATCACGTTCATCGCGGAAGTCTGGCGCACGTCGCATTTCGGGCCCTCTTTGCAGCTCTTACCCAGCGGCTTCAAGGCCATGAACATAAAGCCGCTGTTCCCGTTACCTGTGTAGGCTAGAACGTGGGCTATGGCGGGATCGGCCTTCACAACGTTGACCAGCGACACGGTGGAGAAATTCATGAACGGGAACGACGCATCCTGTGGCCCTTGTATCTGGCCCATGATGATTCCCGTGTCCTGCTGCGGGAAATAGCCCGTAGGAATCCTGAAGATCACCAGAGCATTTAGCGCAATCGTGAGCACGAGCACGACCAGCGTCAGCCCCGGATTATCCAGCACCCAGGCGAGCGAGACCCGATAGATCGACACCATGCCATTGAAAGTTTTTTCGCTGGCTCGATAAAGCCAATTATGCTTCTCGCCTTCCCTTTCCGCTTTGAGCAGGTGCGCGCACATGGCCGGAGTGGTAGTGAGCGAAATGATCATTGAGATGATGATGGCCGTGGAAAGCGTGACCGCGAATTCGCGGAAAAGCCTGCCGATAATGCCCCCCATCATGAGAATAGGAATAAAGACGGCGATCAGCGACATGCTGATGGAGAACACGGTGAAGCCGATTTCCTTTGCGCCCAGGAGCGCGGCGGCGAGAGGCTCCATGCCGGCTTCGAGGTGGCGAGTAATGTTTTCCATTACCACAATCGCGTCGTCGACCACGAAGCCCGTGGCGATAACGATCGCCATCAGAGAAAGGTTATCGAGGGTGTAGCCAAACAGATACATCACCGCGAAAGTGCCGATGAGCGAAACCGGCACAGCCACGAAGGGAATAGCAGTAGCGCGAAAGCTGCGCAGAAACAAAAACACGACGAGAACGACCAGGGCGACCGATCCGACCAGTGTTTTTTCGACGGTCGAGACCGATGCGCGGATGGTGATGGTTCTGTCGACATCGACGGTGGGCTTCACGCCCGCCGGCAACACGGCCTCAAGAAACGGCAATTGCGCCTTCACGCGGTCGACTGTGTCGATGATGTTCGCGCCCGGCTGGCGGAAGATGGTGAGCACGACGCCCCTCGATCCATCGATATAGCCCGCTGCGCGAATATTCTGGGTAGAGTCGACGACATCGGCCACGTCCGACAGGCGCACTGCCTCTCCGTTGTGGTAGCCGACGATCAGGGGAGCGTAGTCGGATGCGTTGGAGATCTGGTCGTTGGTGATGATGTCTTCGCTGATCCCGGTGTTCGAGAGCTGGCCGCGCGGCTCATGCGAGTTCTGCAGGCTCAGTACCGATTGCACGTTGGCGAGAGTGAGGCCGAAGCTTTCAAGCTTGGTGGGGTTGACCTCAACGCGCACCGAGGGCGTGCCGCCGCCCTGGACGGCCACCTGCCCCACTCCCGGAATCTGCGAGAGCTTTTGCTCCAGGATCGTTGAAGCCAGGTCGTAAAGCTTCGTCACCTCGTATTTGTTGGAAGTGAGGCTGATGACCATGATCGGCGAGTCGGCCGGATTGATTTTGCGATAGGAAGGATTGGAGGGCAGATTAACGGGCAGGTAGGTGCGCGCTGCATTGATGGCTGCCTGCACATCCCTTGCCGCGCCGTCGATATTCCGGCTCAGGTCGAATTGCATCGTTACGCTGGTCGAGCCGAGCTGGCTCGACGAAGTCATTTCTGTAATGCCGGCAATATGTCCAAACTGTCGCTCCAGCGGTGTGGCAACTGAAGCTGCCATAATCTGCGCGCTTGCACCGGGCAGGCCTGCACTCACGCTGATTGTCGGGAAATCCACCTGCGGCAGCGGAGCCACAGGCAACACCACGAAAGCGATTGCTCCGGCGATGCCCACCGCGATCGTGAGCAGCGTGGTCGCCACTGGCCGCCGAATGAATGGAGCCGAAAGGTTCATGCGTTCTCTGCGCCCGGCTGCGGCTCTGCGGCCGCAGGCACTCGCGAAAGGTGCCGGCCCTTAATCCGCTCAGCGAGACGGTCGAAAAAGATGTATATCACCGGGGTGGTGTAAAACGTGAGTAATTGGCTCAGCAACAGCCCGCCGACCATGGCAATTCCCAGCGGCCGGCGCAACTCCGAGCCCAGGCCGCTCCCGACCGCCAGCGGAATTCCGGCGAGCAACGCCGCCATGGTGGTCATCATGATGGGCCGAAAACGCAGCAGGCTGGCTTCATAGATCGCTTCCGTCGAGTCCTTACCATGTTTGCGCTCGGCCTCCAGGGCGAAGTCCACGATCAGAATGCCGTTTTTCTTTACGATGCCGATGAGCAGAATAATCCCGATGATTCCTACGACACTCAGATCCTGACGGCAGAGCATCAACGCGAGCAGAGCGCCAACCCCCGCCGATGGCAACGTAGAAAGAATCGTGATCGGATGAATGAAGCTCTCGTAAAGGACGCCGAGAACAATGTAGACAGTAACCAGAGCGGCAAGAATCAGCAACGGTTCGTTGGAGAGGGAATTCTCGAACGACGCAGCCGTGCCTTGGAAACCGGATTGTAAACTGGCGGGAAACTTGAGGTTCTTAGCCGCTTTTTCAATATCGGTGATCGCCGTTCCCAATGAAGCGTTGGACGCCAGATTGAATGAAACGGTGACCGAAGGAAACTGCCCCTGGTGATTGATGGAAAGAGCCTCAGTGGTGTTGGTCATCTGTGTGAATGCGCTGAGAGGGATGGCGTTCGTGCCCGCTGCGGAGGAAGTAATGCCGGTACTGACTCCCGTCGGAGGGCCGCCGCCGAGAACCAACGCGGGTGCGGTCACAGCCTGCGATGAGGGCGTATATCGCGCCGAAGTTGTGAGGGCGTTTGATCCGGCCGACGCCGATGCCGAAGAAGAAAACGATGTAGCCGCGGTCGCCCCAGTTGCACTCGACGAAGCGTTCGACTGAATGTAAAGATCGCCAAGCTTTTTCGGGTCCTCTTGCCACTCCGGAGCTGTCTCCAGCACGACATGATATTGGTTTAGCTGTGTGTAAAGAGTGCTGATTTCGCGCTGTCCATATGCATCGTAAAGCGTATCGTCGATTGTGGTCGGCGCAATTCCCAATCGGGACGCTGTCACGCGGTCAATCGCCAGCTGGATCGCACGGGCGCCCGTCTGCTGGTCAGTAGCTACGTCCTCCAGCTCTGGAAGCTTCTTCAATTGGTTGACAAATTTGCTGGTCCAGTCGTTCAACTCGTCAGTATCGGGATCTTCGAGCGTGTACTGATACTGGGTGCGGCTCACGCGGTCGTCCACCGTAATATCCTGCACCGGCTGCATATAAAGGTGCATGCCGTGTACCTGGCTTAGACTTTGCTGTAGTCGGCGAATGACGTCGGAGGCGCCGGGCCGTTGATTGATAGGTTTCAGATTAATCGAGATGCGGCCGCTGTTCATGGTTGTATTGATGCCGTCGGTGCCGATAAACGAAGACAGGCTTTCGACGGCGGGATCCTTGAGGATAATCTTCGCCAGTTCCTGCTGCTTCTCGCTCATGGCATCGAACGAGATCGATTGCGATGCTTGTGAAATGCCCTGAATCACGCCGGTGTCCTGCACAGGGAAGAAGCCCTTGGGGATCTCAATGTAGAGAACGACGGTCAATATCAGCGTGGCCACCGCCACCAGCAGGGTGATGGTCTGATACCGGAGCACCACGCGCAGCGTCCGGCCATAGAAGGCAATGAGCTTTTTGAAGACGCGCTCCGAGGCCTGGTAGAAGCGGCCCTCCTGATGCTTGGGGTCGTGGCGCAGGATGCGCGAGCACATCATGGGAGTGAGGGTGAGCGAAACCACCGCCGAGATGACGATGGTGACGGCGAGTGTGACCGCGAACTCGCGGAAGAGGCGGCCAACGACGTCGCCCATAAACAGCAGCGGGATGAGCACGGCGATGAGCGAGACGGTGAGCGAAACAATTGTGAATCCGATTTGGCCCGCGCCAGTCAGCGCCGCTTCCAGCGGCGGCATACCTTCCTCGAGGAATCGCGAGATGTTCTCGATCATCACAATGGCGTCATCGACCACGAAGCCGGTGGCAATGATGAGCGCCATCAGCGAAAGATTGTCGAGCGAGTAGCCGAGCAGATACATGGCGGCAAAAGTGCCGATGATCGATAGCGGCATGGCTACGGTGGGAATGATGGTCGCTCGCCAGCTGCGCAGGAACAGGAAGATGATCGTCACCACCAGGCCCAAAGTCAGGAATAGCTCGTACATCGCGTCGTGGACAGACGCATTGATGCTGGTGGTCATGTCGGTCAGGGTCGTGACGTTGATTCCCGCTGCAAGATTGGACTTGAGCTGGGGAAGGACTTTCTCGATCGAGTTGACGACGGAAATGGTGTTGGCGCCGGGTTGCCGCTGAATATTCACAATGACCGCCGGCGTCAGATTCATCCACGCGGCCTGCTTGGTGTTCTCCACGCCGTTGACTACGTTAGCGACATCTTTCACGAACACGGGCGCGCCGTTGCTATACGCAACCACCACGTCTTTGTAGTCTTCGGCGCTGGAAATCTGGTCGTTGGCGTCGATCTGGTAGTCCTGGCGCGGACCATCAAAGTTTCCCTTGGCGGAGTTGACGCTGGCCTGCGTGAGGGCCGCGCGCACATCCTCCATATTCAAGCCGTAGGCCGACAACGCAACCGGATTCACCTGAATCCGAACGGCTGGCTTCTGGCCGCCGCTGATGCTGACCAGCCCCACACCATTCAACTGCGACAGCTTGGGCGCCAGACGCGTGTCGACCATGTCCTCAACCTGCGAAAGGGGAAGGCTGTCGGAAGTAATTGCCAGCGTCAGCACCGGCGCGTCAGCTGGATTGGTCTTCGTGTACACCGGCGGAACTGGCAAATCGGAAGGCAAGAACGTCTGGCCCCCGTTGATTGCCGACTGCACCTCTTCCTCGCCGACGTCGAGCGAGAGCGAAAGGCTGAACTGAAGCACAATGACCGACACGCCGCCAGCGCTGGTAGAAGTCATCTGGCTCAGCCCCTGCATCTCGCCGAACTGGCGTTCCAGAGGCGCCGTGATGGTCGTGGCCACGACGTCCGGGCTCGCTCCGGGATAGAAGGTAACCACCTGAATCGTTGGGTAGTCCACCTCGGGCAGGGCCGAGACAGGCAGTTGGCGAAAAGCAACCAGACCTGCCAGCAGAATCGCAGCCATCAGCAGCGAAGTAGCGACCGGCCGCAGGATAAATGGCCGAGATGGGCTCATGGAGCGGCCTCGGATTCGGAAGACGTACTTGGAATCGTGACCTTCGAAAGAACGATAGGCGATCCGTTCGTTAACTTTTGAAAGCTGCTATTGGCCACTACGTCGCCAGGGTTGATGCCCGTGACCGCGGTATTTCCGGCATCCGAGATTCCCGATGTTACGGTTCTCATTACTGCTTTGTTGTTTTGGATCAGATAAACGAAGTCGGTCGCGCCATTGTGCTGAACCGCAGAGGAGGGGATTAGAGTCTGGTTCTCGAGCGTCTTCACGAGGAGCCGGGTGTTAACAAACTGGTTGGGGAAAAGCATGCCGTTCGAGTTATCGAATTGCGCGCGCAGCTTCACTGTCCCAGTGACGGTGTCGATCAGGTTGTCGATAGTGATCAATTTCCCTTTGGCCAGCAGCGTCTGCTGGGTGCGGTCGTAGGCATCGACCTCGAGCGTCTTGCCGCCGTGCGTCTCCTTAAGAACCTCGGGCAAACTGTCTTCAGCTAAGGTGAAAATCACGGTAATGGGATGAATCTGCGCAACCACAACGAGCGGCGTACTGGAGTTGGCCGTTACCAGGTTGCCCGGATCCACAAGCCGAAGGCCCACCCTTCCGTCGATAGGCGAGGCAATGTGACAGAATCCGACCTGCACCTCGTCATATTGGACGGTGCCTTGGTCGTTCTGCACCGTCCCCTGATCCTGGAGCACCAATTTTTCCTGATCCTCCAGCGTCTGGCGCGGGATGGCATTCTTCGCCCACGCATCCTGGTAGCGCGTCAGGTCCATTTGCGCTTCTGCCAGCAGGTTCTGGTCCCGGTCGAGGGCGCCCTGTGCCTGCTCAAGCTGCGCCTGATAGGGGCGAGGATCGATATCGATCAGCGCGTCGCCTTTACGGACATCCTGCCCTTCGCGGTAATGAACAGCTGTAATAACGCCCGTCACTTGTGCGGTCATCGAGTCGCTATAGGTCGGCGTCACAGTGCCGATGGCATCAAGATAGACACCGATGTCGCCCTTCTTCGCGGTGGCGACCGTGACCGGCACCGTCCCGGCCATCGCGGCGCTGCGTCCGCCTCCCGCAGCAGATGATGCGCTGGCGCTGTGCTGTTTCCACACCCAAACGAACAACAGTGCGAAAAGCAGAAGGATAATCACCCAAATCCAGCGGTGGCGACGTTTCTTAGTTGAATCTGCGGGCGGCTGCCCAGGATCGGAATGTGAAACAGACAAAGGTTGGTCCATCGCCTTCTTCTTTTCTTAACTCCGGTTACTAACGCTCGGTTTGATAGGACATTTTCTCACATTCGAAATGGCGACTGAAATGTGCGAACAATCCGGCATCGATAGCGTGCAAGGAAGGTCCGGTGCATTCCCTCGTGCATGTTTGCCAGCCAGTTTCAGGATAGGCCCGGCAAGTCGAAGCTCGGCGAGGCACAACTCTCCCTGCCGTGCACAGGCACGTAGTTGCACGGACGAACCAGGCTGTAGAAAAGTTGCACGAAAAGGTGTTGAAATCCGCCTGCCATTCTCATCAGGTCGGCTATCGTAGATTAGGTTCGAGCAGCCGAAGGCTGGGAGTCGAGCGGAGATACTCAAAGCACGAGGAAGATTGCACCGTTCTCTACGGTAAATTCGACGCCGGCAGCCTTGGCCGCCTCCTCTAGAGCGGCGCTCAGCATCACCACGGGGTCGGGGCTAACATCGATTCGCCGCATTAGCCCTTCACCTTTCTTCGTACCTGCCGAAAGCGTGATCTTGAGTCCGCGGCGCTTGCAGCGTACCGCGGTGCCATCCTCAAGCTTGGTGTTCATCGGCTTAATGTAAGCGTCGATGTAATGAACGCCGATGCCGGACTTGTCTTCGGTCTTCGCGGGAAGCTTAGATTCAGCATCCGTATTCACATCACAAAGTTTGACTTTCACGCTGCGCTCCGAGAGGTTCGACTCCTTTTGCCTGAAGAAACGCGTCCATGACTGCTCTGAATGCACGGATATGTTGAGGCGTGCTTCCGCAACACGCGCCGATGATATTGACGCCCGCCTCGAGCAGCGGAAGCACGCCTGTCACCATCTGCTCCGGCGTCTCGTCGTACACAATCTTCATGTTTACGAGCCGCGGTTTTCCTGCATTCGGTTGCACCATCACCGGCAATTGCGTAGCGCTCTTGTATCTTTCCACGGCGAGAAGCGCGTGCGGCATATCCATTCCCGTGCCGCAATTCAGGGCCACGATGTGCGCACCGTGTTCCTCCATGAATTCCGCGGCACGTTCCGGCTCAATCCCCATCATGGTGCGAAATGTCGACCCGTCGAGCGTCACATCGTAAGCCATCGACCCGACAATGCACTTGGCGCCCGCCTTCTGTGCTGCCTCAATGGCGATCGCAAGCTCCTCAAGCGACGTTTGCGTCTCGACGATGATCGCGTCTGCCCCGCCAGCCACCAGCGCCGCCGCCTGCTCTTCAAAGGCTTTCTGAACCTGGGCGACCGTGAAATCGCCGAACGGTTCGAGCAGGCCGCCAAAGGGTCCGATGTCACCCAGTACGTATCCCTCCTTGCCGTTAAACGCTTGGCGCGCAATCTCCACGCTGGCCTTATTGATCTCCGCTACGTGCTCCGATTCACCGTGCCGGTTGAGCATGATGCGCGATCCGCCAAAAGTATTGGTGATGATGCAGTCGGAGCCGGCATCGGCATAACGGCGCTGGATGGCTAGCACGCGCTCCGGGTGCGTCAGGTTCCACAGCTCGCCGCAATTGCCCTGCTCCAAACCGGCGATCATGAGCTGCGTGCCCATTGCCCCATCGCCGAGCAAAGGTCTTTCCAGCACTGCTTCGTGCAAGAGCTTTTTCATATTTTTTCTCCGCTCAGTTCCATTTTTAGCAGAGCGTAGTGAATCGTTTCGAGAACCAGTCCCCACTTGTGGTGGCGGCTCAAAGGATCGCAGTAGCAGCCCGCGGCATTCGGTTCGCGCCGCCACTCGAGGACCGCATTCAGGCGTTGTCCATTCAAGGGTTTCTCGCTCTCAATCGTTGCCGTCAGACCGTCTGGATCCTCAAGATACTTGCACATGGACTCATGGCCGGTATCGTCCTTGGCCGGGCTGCAACGCTGCTCAAGAATCGGATACTGGTCCTCTCGCGGCCCGAGCTTCACATTGTAGATGTAGGCCAGCGGACGGCCCATATTTGTGCACGTAGTTCCGTCGTAGCGGAACGTGATGTCGATCGAGCCGTCGGAGCCGGGCTGCATCGCCAGGCGCTCCTCTGTCCATCGTTGCAATGCCTTCAGATTCACAGTGTAACGCGCGTCAGCATCGAGCACCGTCGAGCGCGCAGGGAGCGGCTCAGCCGTGGTCCTTGGAGCTCGCCTGTATAGCGCGCGCCTGTACTGGCACGGTCCGAACGAGCAGCTTTCACACGGCACGAGGCTCGTCAGCTTTTGAAGGCGCTCTCTGTGGCGAGTGATTCCAAATACTGCCAGCTGCGTCTTCTTTGGGTTCAGCATGCCCGAGTCAAATACATCGACACGGGAAGGGAACTGCTCGATACGTGTCCGCCTGATCAATTTGAGAAGCTGCGGCTGTTCGGCGACGTCCCAATCGGGATAGCCGGGACTGGAATGAGGCAGCACGGCCATCCCGCGTTGTTCAGCCCAATCGCATAGACGGGCCCCGGCGAATGTGGTCAATTGCTCAACGACTGCAGAGGCGAACATCTCCAAGAAAAAGTACTCGTCGGGTTTCTCTTCGCTCCACCTCCGCCGTGCCTCTTCCTCGGCCTCCGGTCCAGCGCCAACAGCAACCAAAACCGCACCGTGCGCACCGGCTTGTTCGAATGTGGAACGCAGGCGCTTGCTATTGAACTCCACGCCGTCAATCCGAATCGTGTCGCCCCTGGCCGCAACACGCTCGAATTCCAGGCTCTCTGCCTGGCGCGCATAGAACCACGGCTTACCATGCTTCGTGTACCAGTCGCGGGCCCAATCCGCCAGCTCTCTCACTCGCCCCTTCAGTACCCATCCGCGAGGGTAGCCAAGCAATCGCACAAATTCCTGCTCCGGCACATCCACGCCGGCGAGCGCGCCGGCCGTCTCAATGGATTCGGCTAGCTGGTGCATGAAATCGGCTCCACGGCTTTGAATTGGCATCCCTCAACGAAGAAATCGAAGAAGTTAGGGTGCGTCTCGAGACGGCAGTGTTGCACTTTCTTTACCAACTGCTCCAATTCTTGCCTTTTGATTTTCGACAGCAGCGCGATCGTCGCGCCTTCAATCGCCAGATTTCCGGCGCGGATGAACTTTTCCGGCGCGAGGCTGGGAACAAGCCCAATGCGCTTGGAAGCTTCCACGTTAAGATGCCGCCCGAATCCACCGGCTAGATAAAAGACGTCAATGTCGTCGAAATCGACGCCGTAGGTGCTGACTACGACGTGCAGGCCCGCCACGTTCGCGCCCTTGGCCTGAGCGAGTTCATTCACGTCGCTTTCAAGCAGATAAACATCGCTACCCTCGCCATGGGAGAGACCGATGCGATGAACGTCGTCTTCGAATCGCCCGCGCTCGTTCATGCGGCCGGTGCGCAGGAGCTCGCTCAGCAAATCCACAAGGCCTGAGCCGCAAATTCCCTCAGGTGGCACGTCGCCGATGACGCGAATCCGGAAATGATTCTGTTCATCAATCGCCACTTCCTCAATGGCGCCGTCCAATGCGGGCATGCCGCAGGCAATCGCCCCGCCCTCAAAAGCCGGTCCGGCCGGGCACGACGCTGCGAGAACCCGATCCTTGTTCCCCACCACCAATTCGGTATTAGTGCCGATATCCATGATCGCAATCAGGCGCTCCTCGTGAAGCAGATCCGTTGCCAGCATGCAGGCCGCAGCATCGGCTCCTACGTGACCGCTAATGACAGGAGCGCCGTACACACGTGCTTTGGGATGAATCGGCAGAAGGCTGCGCAGTCCGGACTCGACAAGGCTGGTCGTGTTGCGCTTGCCCTCGGCCATCTCAATTTCTGTAATTGAACGGTATGGCGTCTGGCCAATCGAATACACGTTTTGCCGGAAGAAAATATCACGCATTGCAGAGTTGCCAACCACCACCATCTCGTAGATCGTTTTCGGGTCGATGGGAAATTTCTCGATCGCATGGCTCAGATATCCGGCCAATGTTCGCATCAGCAGTCGTCCAGGATGGCTCGTGTCGTATGCGATGCGCGACATAATCTCCGATCCGCCGAAGCGTTGCGGGTTCTCGAGCGACGTGTCCGCAATCAACTCCCCGCTTTCGAGGTTCAGCAGGCGCATCACAACGGTCGTGGTCCCCAGGTCCATCGCAACGCCATAGATTGGACCCGTTGATCGTTCGACCTCGACTCCGTCAATCAGGATGCGGTCGCCGTCGCGTGTCACGCAGGGATCGAGTGCGATGGCATGGCCGGCAGCCGGCAGTCCGCACGCCTGCCGCTCGATCCGCATCTGTCCTCGGCGCATGGTGTGGCAGCGAACGAATCTGGTCGATCCTCCGCTGGGGCCGGTCACGAATGTCTGGCAGGAAAGACGAAAGTTGCCCTTTAGATGGCGCTCCGCCTCCGTCATTGGAGACAGTGCATCCATGCCTTCAATCACCTCGACCATGCATTCCTTGCATTTGCCCTGCTTACGGCATGAGGTGGGTACGTCGATGCCCATCGTTTCAGCTTGCTCGAACACCGACAGGGCTGGGTCGACTTCAGTCGACTGTCCGTTGATGATTAAAGTGATCGCCATGTTTCGAAAGTGCCTGCAACTGGTTGCATTCGAGCCGCATCAATCGAGGAGCGAAAAAGCGTGACGCTCGCCACGCAGTGGAGCCCGCCCGGAAAATGACCGCTGGGGGAAGACCTTTCTATGCGCGAGAGATTCTGGCAGTCACCTACCAGCCTTTTGCCTCGAGCTCCGCTTTCAGCGCTGCCGCCACTTCCTCCGCAGATCCCTCGCGCTCCCTTTCTTCGCTCCACTTCCATTGCGCCAGGTAATCGTCGGCTTCCTGTAGGCCGCGCATCGCCGCAAGGCGATCGATCTGCTCCATGAATCGCCCATCGAGCATCACGGTCACATCGTCGATCCCGTCCTCAGCCTTAATTTGAGTGGGTATCTCCTGCCAATGAAGAATCTTGTAAGTGGCCATCAGTGTCACGCACGTCCCGCCAGCCGCAGGAACAAATCCACCGCTGCAGAGGCGTTGGCTCCATATCCATCGGCGCCAATCTCGTCGGCAAACATCTGACTGATGGGGGCGCCACCGATGGCCATCTTGATATCGGTATGGCCCGCCGCGTGAAAACCCTCGATCACAGTCTTCATATACATCATGGTTGTCGTCAGCAGCGCACTCATGCCGATGATGTTCGGCTTGCATTTTTCGGCGGCGGCCATGAATTTCTCCACGCTTTGATCCACGCCGATGTCGTGGACTTCAAACCCCGCACCTTCAGCCATCATGCCCACCAGGTTCTTGCCGATATCGTGCAAATCGCCGCGAACCGTGCCCATCAATAGAACGCCTCTGGGCTTCGTGCCGCTGTCCTTCGAGGTGAGCAGCGGCTTGAGCACCGCCATGCCCGCTTTCATCGCTCGCGCGGCTATCAAAACCTCTGGAACATACAGCACGTTGTGCTTGAAGTCCTCGCCCACCACGCTCATTCCCGCGATCAGTCCCTCGGTCAGCACTTCCTGCGCAGAACGTCCTTCGGCCAGGGCTTCCTCGGTAAGCCGACCGACCTGGTCGGCGTTTCCTTCGTACAGATGCTGATTCATCAAGGCATAATCGGGCATCATATCCTCAACGGGCGTTCTCAATCGCTCCGGCGGCTCGTTTGGAGTTGAATTCCTCTAGCGCCTCGAGCATGGCAAGAATATTTTCACGCGGCATCCCCGGGCTTGTACCGCCGCCGACAGAGAGAATGACTCCTTCTCCGCCGGAACCCTCCAGAACTTCCAGAGTTTCGTCTTTGACTTCTTCGGGCGTTCCTCTAACCCCGATCTCCAGCGGATTGACGTTGCCCATCAGGCACATTCTGTCGCCCACGCGCCGTTTCACCTCGGTGATATGGCGTTGCTTGCCCCAGTTCAAAACGTTGAACCCGGTGTCGGGCAAGTGGTCCAGGCAGGCATCCACTTCAGCGTCGTTGTGGTACAGCTTGACCCAATCTTTAGGGAACGCATCGCAAATGCGCTTCAAATAAGGATGCGCGAATTCGAGATAGTGCTCTTCGTTCACGAACCCGACAATGTCGTCAAGGATGAAGATGCTCTCCACCGTGTCGCTCATCGCCTTTTGTTGCGCCTTCAGCCAGTCGATGATGACCCGCGTGCACAAGTCAAGGAGCTTGTGGGCGCCTTTGGGGTTTTCGACCAGATCGATCATGAATTCCGTGGTTCCGCGGACAAATCCAGCAGTGCACATAGGTCCGCGCGAAGTCACCATCGGAAGAATGTACCCCGCATCGAGAATCCGTTGCCGCGCCATTGAAATCCGGTGCAGCGTCAGGCCCGCAAATGCATCAGCCTCCACCTCATATTCGGGAAAGCTGTCGATGTCTTCGAGGTGATAAAGGGTGGCGTATTCGCTGGGGGTGTTGTCTTGCCAGAATTTGATCTTCGCGCCCAAGACCGAGGGCTCAGCCGCCATCCCGTACTCCATCCACCAGGAAGGCACGAAGATGATGTCTGGAAACTCCTGCATAATCTTCAAGTTCGATTGAAACCAGAGTTCCGGATCGAGAAAGTAGTCCAGGTGCTTGATCCCTAGGTATCCAGGAATCCACGGGCTATCCACAATAAGCGCCATCGGGATCTTGTGCAGTTTTTCCCGTCGCACTGCTCGCTTGAATGTTTCCCACTGTTCCGGCCGCATGCCCTTCCTCCCGATCCCACGGAGTTTGTCGACCCTCAAACTTGGATGAGCGACCTCTTCGCCATCGATCTTCCCCATGTGTATTTCTTTTTCTTTACATTGGTCGACCCGCTCCCATCGCGAAGCCGCTCGAATCTAAGTGCAATCTTTCCCATCACCTAAGATTTTCTTCGACTGTCGTAATAATTCCGGCTTTGTAATCATAGTGCAATTGATAAGAAACGCACAAGAGT
>JASHSG010000098.1 GCA_030040935.1 Acidobacteriaceae bacterium
GAGCCTTCTGCAGGGCCGTTTCGAGCGCTGGCGCACGGGCGTCACTGAGGACGAATCCAGCCCCAAGCCATTTCCGGTGGGCGTTTAGGGCCGGTCCGCCCGGCATGCACGACTGCAAACGCCCGTTCGGGAGAAGGTTACCTGTGTGCTGAGCGCCCGCGCGGGAGTGAAAATCCTGTGCTACATTGGCGCCATGATGTTGAAAAATCTGGTGATCGCTGCCACAATGTTCCTCTTGGCAATTTCGCCCGCGGTCATTAACGCTCAAGCCGGCAGTCCTGCCACAACTGCTCATCCGACGCCGCCCGCTTCCCCCCAGTCAGGATCGAATCCGCCAGCCGGATCCTCGGCAAACATGCCTGAAGCACCGAATCCTGCGCCCCGCTCGGACTGCGAGGGTGGCGCGTGTGATGCTCCGCCCGCGCATATCACGATTGCCACTCCTGCGCCCGCTCCGGCTCCCTGGCCATTGCAAGAGCGCATCAGCTGGGCAGCCAGCCTAATCCTCGTTTTGATCGTTTACGTGGCAGCGATGCTCGGAATCCCTGCTCTGCGCAAGATTGCACGTCAGATGAAGTTTATCGAGGTCACAGCTCAGGCAGCCGCCGATAGTGCAAAGGCGGCGCTGATGTATGCCGAGGCCCAAGCGCTGGCCCAGCGCCCGTGGCTCGTCGTAACCGCCGAGGCTGAGCCCGGCCCCAACAACAGATTTACGATCGTCGCGACAAATCGAGGGCGCAGTCCCACCAAGATTGTGACACTCGTCGATGAGATTGCCACCGCGCGGGATGAATCGCATCTGCCGACCGCTCCGGTCTTCAAGGGCGGGCCAGTGCCACCGCGCGTTCCCATCATCCTGCTTCCGGGAGAATCGACGGGACTGAAGACATTCAGCCGCGAGGATGTGAGAGCGGTTTGCCAAACCCCTGACGATCTGCGGCGTGTAGAGCAATGGGAGAGTAAGATCTATCTTTACGGGAATGTCACCTACATTGATTTGCGAGCTCCCGCAGGGAAGGAACCGTATGAAACCGGATGGTGCTGCTGGTACATCCACGGCCACCAGAAGAGCGGCATGGTACTGGCCGGGACGCCGGAGTACAACGTGCACACGTAGCCTGCATCCGGATGTTTCGGTCCGAGAGGCTCAATTCGAAGTGCCTTAGCGCCGCTACTTTCCCGTTCCACCTACAGTCATCCGGTCCAACTTGACAGTCGGCATCCCCACACCGACCGGCACGCTCTGGCCATCCTTGCCGCAGGTTCCAATGCCTTCATCGAGCTTCAGGTCGTTGCCGACCATCGAGACATACTTCAGCGCCTCCGGCCCGTTGCCGATCAATGTCGCGTCGCGCACTGGCGCGGTCACCTTGCCATCTTCGATGAGGTACGCCTCGGACGCCGAGAAAACAAACTTGCCGTTGGTAATGTCCACCTGGCCGCCACCGAAGTTGACCGCGTAGAGGCCACGCTTGACGCTGCGCAAAATGTCTTCAGGGGCATCCTCGCCGGCCAACATGTAGGTGTTCGTCATGCGCGGCATGGGAATCGACTGGTAGCTCTCGCGGCGGCCCGATCCCGTGTTCGCGACGCCCATCAGCCGAGCCGAAAGCTTGTCAGACAGATATCCTTTCAGGACGCCGTCTTCGATCAGGACCGTTTCCTGGGTGGCCGAACCTTCATCATCCACGTTGAGGGAACCACGACGGCCAGCAATCCTGCCATTGTCCACTACGGTTACTTTTGGGCTTGCGACCGGCCGCCCGACCAACCCCGTAAATGCAGACGTCTTTCTGCGGTTGAAGTCAGCTTCGAGCCCGTGGCCCACCGCTTCATGCAGCAGAATCCCAGGCCAGCCAGGGCCCAGGATTACCTGCATCTCGCCCGCAGGCGCAGGCACCGCACCCAGTTGCAGAATTGCGCCTCGCGCTGCCTCGCGCGCCAGGTTTTCCGGGCTCTTGGTCTCGGTGAATTGATTCAGGCCGGCTCGGCCTCCTCCGCCAGCCGCGCCCTTGGTCGTGATCGCACCTTCTTTCGCGATGACCCACACATTCAGCCTGCACAACGGCTGGATATCGCTGGCGAACGCGCCATCGGACGCGGCTATCAGAATCCGGCGCAATTCCTCGCTGTAACCAGCCCGCACCTGCACGATGCGCGGGTCAAATGCACGCCCGGCGCGATCGGCTCGAAGGATCAACTCCAGCCGGGCGGCAAGGTCCAGATCGAATCCTCCCAACGGTACAGGATAAAGATCGGCTCGGCGCGTCTCCGTGAAGCCCTGAACGGGCTGCCTGGCCGGCCCCGACGCAATGAGCGCGGCCGTCCGAGCCGCATGCAGCAGCCGTTCCGCGGCCAGATTGTCGGTATACGCGTATCCGGTCCGCTCGCCGCTGAGGACGCGGATACCACATCCGGCACTCGTACCCTGACTGGCCGACTTCACAATCTGCTCGTCCACGCCCAGCGCAGTGGCCGTAACCGATTCGAAATAAAGGTCAGCGTAATCGCCGCCGGCGCTTAACGCCTGCCCGAGGCAGCGCTCGAGCAGTCGCTCTGTGACGCCGAATTTCTCAAAGAAATAGCGCCTATGGCTCGAACCTGAGGAAGATTCCGGATGCGTCATCGTAATCCAAGTGTACCCCTGCCGCGTCTGATTCAGCGATGCTTGAGGTGTGGCGGCCGTGCCCTGATCTCTGCCGTTTGTTGATGAGTACGTCGGTCACATGAACGCTGAAGCACGCCAGAAAAAACATGTTAGGATTCGAGCTATGAGGAGATTCTTTGCGGCGGGTCTGTTATTGATGACGTTCGCAAGTCCAGCGTTCGCTTACGGGCAGCACCATCATCACCATCACCATCATCATCACCGTCCCGCATAACTTTGGCTCGCTTCGCCGCACCGGCTGCCGAGAGCGGTACCGCTGAGCGCAATTTGCCTGCACCCGTTGTTCATTTGATGCCGGGTGAGCGACTTTCTTCGGGTGTCAATCGTGTGCGTGTTATCATCCGCCGCATGAAGAGAATCCTCGCGGCGGCTTTGTTTCTCACGTTGTTCGCGGTTCCTTCATTCGCCAGTAGGCATCCCCGCCGGCATCATCCGCAGTACAACTACCGGTACAAGTCTCAGAAGAACTACAAGGTGCATGTCCACAAGCAGAAACAGAGACATCACCACTCCGCGTAACGCAGCTTCCGGACGTACCCTCCCAGACGTTGGCTCGCGATCACAGACGAGGTTGTGCATGTCATGGTAGTGTCTTGCCATGACTGAAGCCGATCCGCGGTATCCGATTGGAAAATTCAAGGCACCTAAAGCGAACACGCCTGAAGTGCGGGCTGCCCACATTGAAACCCTGCGGCAACTGCCCGAGCGGCTACGTGCTGCTGTGGTCGGTCTGAGCGACACTCAGCTCGATACGCCATACCGTGACGAGGGATGGACCGTGCGCCAGGTGGTTCATCACGTCGCCGACAGTCACGCCAACAGCTACGTTCGCTTCAAGCTCGCGCTCACGGAGAATTGGCCCACGATAAAGCCTTACGACGAAGCCGCCTGGGCGCGCTTACCCGATTCAAGCCAGGCGATTGAGGCGTCCCTGATCTTGATTGCGGGCTTGCACGAGCGCCTGGTTGCACTCCTCGAGTCCATGTCAGAAGACGATTTCCGGCGCGGCTTCAACCATCCGGAAAGGGGACGCATGACTCTAGCCGAAAATCTCGCTCTTTACGAGTGGCACTCGCGTCATCACACTGCCCACATTACCAACCTTCGCAGCCGCCTGGGCTGGTGAATGAAGATGGTTGGCGGCAATCGAGTTTGGTTCGGCGATCGAACCCAACGGCAAAAAACTGTCGCTGGGGGTTTCGGCGCTGAAGCTGTCTCGCCTGTGCGGTTGGCTGAGATTATCGAATCCTATCTTGCCGATCATCCGGCAGCTGCGGTAATCGAGGACGGACGCGCGGTTTTTGACATGCGCACTGCTCATTACTCCGTTGGTGAGTCGCACGGCCGCTGCCTGCTCGAAATGTGGAGCCAGGAGCGCAATTTGGTGCGCACCGTAGTGGACGCACAGGAGCGCCCGGAGATCCTGCGTCTCGTGACGCGCCGGATGGGAACACCCAGGCTGCAGTCGCTCGAGCTCGTGCCCACCAGCGATCGCCGTACTCCCACTGCCCGCGACACCGCGCGCCGAAACTACCTTCATCTCCTCGAGCGTGTGCTCTCCCGCCACTTCATCGCCACTAAAGTTGACGGCATGCGCACCGCTATGGATCTCGAGCACAGCTTCGGCCCCGCTTATGCGCGCGGCAGGCTGTTCAAGGGAAGCGGAGCCGCTGCTGTCATAGGGGTGGGCGCGGGCGAATCTGCATCCACGATCGACGGCATCCTCACCTTGGGGATTCTCTGGCTAGATTACTGTCGCAGCCGCGGCGACCCGCGCCGTCACTTCGGCGGCCTCACGGTCATCGTTCCCGTGGGAGCTTGGCGCACCACGGCAGAGCGCATGGCGTGGCTCAATCACACGGCCGCGGATTTCGCATTATTCACGCTCGATGAGCGCAGCGAGGAGCTTACGCGGGTTGACTTTCGCGACACGGGCAACTTTGATTCGCACCTCGTCCACGCATTTTCTCGCGCGGCGGCCCTCGAACGCTGCCAATTGGGAATCGATCGCTTGCTCGCACTTGTGCCCGACGCGGCGCGCGAGCGCGTCGAAATCCGTCCCCACTCCCCAACCGAGGTTGGTTTCCTCCTGCACGGCCTTGAGTTTGCCCGGGTGCGCCACGGCCCATCAGCGCATTCATTTGCGCGGCAAGACGAAATCACATTCGGAGCCGGCGCGAACGAGATTCCGCTCGGCGAAGGGAACGAGTTGCTTTGCCGCGATCTCATTGAGCGCCTTGTCTTGTGCCGCCACGCTGACGGCGCGCATACCGACCCGCTTTTCCGCATGGCGCCCGAGCGGTGGCTTGAGTCGCGACTGCGTTCGAGCCTTGACGAGCTTCTGCCCGAGCTGCGCGGCGATTTGCTTTGCACGCAGGTGCCAGCGCTTTCTACCGGCGACCGGGGCATGCTCGACTTGCTCACGCTGGACCGCAGCGGCCGCCTGGTTGTTTTGGAATTAAAGGCCGACGAGGACCTGCATTTGCCCCTTCAGGCCCTCGATTACTGGATTCGCGTCAGAACACTCAACGCAGACAACCAGCCCGCTCCATCCGCCGGAGTGCCTCTCTCGGCCTTTGAGCGAAATGGCTACTTCGAAGGCACTATGGTCTCGACACTGCCACCGCGCCTCATCCTTGCTGCGCCGGCGCTCCGCATACACCCGGCGAACGAGTCCGTACTGCGCTATCTTTCGTCCGAGATCGAGTGGGAACTCATAGCCCTCACAGAGCACTGGCGCCGCGAACTCAGAATCGTCTTTCGTAAGCGCAGCCCGGACCATGCGGAACATTGAGTAATGATTCCTTTGACCTAAGCGCCGATTGCCAGTTTATTGCCTTCGCAATCTCGAATCTTGTCAAGGCGGAGGAGAAAAAAGCCCAACCTCTCGCCCCCATGAAGGCGGGCAAGAGGCTAGGCCTTCCGTGCAATAAGTTATGAATAATATATCTCGCTAAAACCTTTTGTGGTCACAAGCTCCTGAAAGATTCACTGGCCCCCAAGGTTTGTTTCATTGCCCCGTGTTTCGCGGCCCGTCAGACTTTTTTCTTGTATTGCCCGCGCCGAGACGGCAAGATTTGCAATTGATCAAGAAGGCTGCGGGATTTCTGTCTTGTGCCCGTCTGTTCCGGCCGTGATCCTTCGTTCTCATCCGCGCGGCGCGGCAAACCTTTCGCGGACGCCAGAGGATTGGCCGGAAGCGTTCCCGAATGCAAAGAACTCGTTTCTGCGCCAACATCCTTCGCATCTGATCCGCCCTTCCCTTCGGGCGTGACTCCTGACTCGGGAACCGGAATGAGAGTGCGCACCGCGGCATGCAGCTCGAACTCAGGATGCGGCGCTTGAGATGAATCAAGATTCTGGAGCGGCCCAGATAGGTCGCGCGAGAACATCGGCTCAAAAGGCGCGATTACCCTCATCAGCGCCTCAGTGCCCGCACTGGTCGGCGCGGAACGTCTTGCCAGATCCAGCTCTCTAAGCGCCTCCGTAAAGGACATTCCCCTGAGCTCGCTCAGCCTCGGCAGCAAGATATGTGCAGCCTTTTCCGGTGCTGGATTCGCCGGTTCGTGCTCAGTCCCATTGCTGGTTGTCCGGTCGTTCGCCGCCTGCTGATTCTCGTCACATGCAGCCTTTGGTTCCGAGACCGCTCTATCGAAGTGCGATGCAACCTGGACCGGCGGCAATGGAGTATGCTCATTCAACTGATTGGGGAGTACGGGCGGCGGAGGTGCTAAGAGTCGACGGCCGCCTTGCGCCGGCAGCAAGGCTGGCTCAGGCTGGTATGCGGATTCTTGCGCCGCCTGAAGGATCTTCTCGGTCGGCGCAGCATCCGTGGCGAGCTTTTCCTGCGAGCTTGCGGCGGGATGATTCGCTATCGCTGCGCCGTCAAGGTCAAGGGCGGCACGGCCATCTTCGATCGCTTGCTTGAGCGTGCGAAGCATCTGCCAATCCGAAGCTGTGCCTTGCTTTCGGAGCTGCCGTCCCATTTCCCTGAGGGAGCGCCGGAATGCCGGGTCCGCCTTAGCCAAACGCACGCGGTTGAGCACGAATCCGACGGCTGGGGCCTTGATTCGCTGCAGAATATTGGCCACGGCACGCAACTGTGCGCGTGTGGTCACCCCGGATTCGATGACCACGATTGTGCAGTTCGATGACCGCACCAATTGCTGCGCCTCATCGCGGTCGGCGAGAGGCCCAGCGTCAACAAGAGCCATTTCTCCAGGGATACTCTCCGCCTCATCGACCAATTGCATCGGCGCCGGCCGGAATTCCGCCGCCGGATCCGTTCCATGGTGCCTCGCGCGAAGTTGAGAGGCGGAGGTCTTTGCAGATTCGCCGATCAACGCCGCTCTTCCCATTGCCCCCAGCAGCATCTCGACTCGAGTGGCGATGGTCGTGACGCCAACTCCGTGGCCAGTTCCGGTGAAAACACAACGGCTGGAGCCCGAGTTTATGAACGATCGATCGATTTCAGAGGCCAATCGCAAAAGATACTTTTCGGCAATTTCATTAGCGACTTCGGAGAAGTCAGGCAATTGCGCCAATGGTGCAAAGCCCAACAGACGCTCGACGTCGGATGCGATATAGACCCGAGGATCGACTTTGTGCGCGATGACCGCGACGGCCGCCCCCAAGAAGGCAAGACTGATGAGCAGCACAATCGCATCGCGAATTAGGGCTGAATCTGTGGAATGCCACGGTGCAAGAGCAGAGGCGGCGAATTTTGTAACTCCTGGAATGGCGCCGATCGAGCGCTGAAACCCGTCCATCGCAGCATTGACGTGGCTATTCATTGCCGGCTGAAGATGGTTGACGCTTTCAATTGTGAGGATGGACCAGCAATTGAGCAGAGAGAGCAGAGCGAGAAACAGACCGACGAGAACGAATGAAAGTGCCACACTGCGATGGCCTTGAAGGCTGGTCGAGATGTCGAGTCGAAAGGTCGGTCGCGCCGCATCACCGATCTCATGCGAACGCGGGACGAAAGCGAAATACGCGGCGGCTCGATCAGACGGCCAAAGAGGGCTCGAGGTTACGGATTGTGCGAAAGTCTCGTTCATTGAGCCGCTCCAGCGATTGCTAACTCGAAATACCGCAGAAGGTTCTGAAACTCGACTCGTAGGCGTTGCCTTTTCTCGAACTCGACACGAACATTCGTTAGGCCTGGATCGCTGTTTAGAGTGGAGGAATATGGCCCAAAGTCTTAACTTTGGCGAATTCGCATTCCTGCCTCGCTATGAGCCACGATGTTGCCGCTCGATTCATAGCGCCTTAACGCCGGAGCTTTCCTCGATTGCGCCGCAGCTGACCTGGAAGTCAATTCACGCCGAGGTCTGTGGAATCGAAGCTATCTGTTTGAACCAATTTGAACAATGCCGCGAAAGTGGGACCAAAAGGTGGCGCACAATGCATCCTTCGATACAGCGCAATCGCGTCAAGTGGTAACCTCCCGTGGTTACCTCGGTCGTGGAATGCGAAATCAATTCGGGCAGAAGAACAGAGAATTCCGAGCAGAGTTGAATCGCGGCAGCTTGATATGGAGGGCAAAAAGCGAGGAGGCGTCTGTTCGCGGACTGGAATCACCCCTCTCGCATCTCTGAGCCCTTGGCCTCGCGACCCAGCGTGGTTAGACCCGCCAACGCCAGCGCAACCATCACGACAGTTATGGAAAGTACGGCGGGATAATTGCCCCACCGCTCGGCTGCCAGGGCCTGACCCTTGCCGTTCCATGACGTGATAAGTGCGCCCAACTGATATGCAAGACCTGGCGCTGTCGCGCGGATTGGAGCCGGCGACAGCTCTGTGAGATAAGCCGGAACCACACCCCACGCGCCTTGTACCATGAACTGCATTAAAACCGCACCTGCGCCAAGTGTCACGGCTGTGTGGCCAT
The DNA here is from genome assembly GCA_030040935.1 of Acidobacteriaceae bacterium. Lineage (GTDB taxonomy): Bacteria > Acidobacteriota > Terriglobia > Terriglobales > Acidobacteriaceae > Telmatobacter. The sequence continues at coordinate 8,562 of JASHSG010000098.1, forward strand.
ATGCGTAAAGAGGAATGATGGGAATCGCCAGCAGTGCCGCCGTGACAATAGCCTTTTTGCGGCCCCACTTTTCAGAAAGCGAACCAAAGACGACTCCGCCTGCAATGGAGCCCAGACCATAGAGGACACCGATGAGACCGATAGTCTGCGACGAGAGCTTAATCTCGACGGCCAGAAAAGTCGGGTACACATCCTGTGTTCCGTGAGAAAAGCTCATAAAGGCCGTCATCAAGACCACGAGGAAGAGAAAAGTGGGCAAGAAGTGAAGTAATTGCGCCGGCCAAACTGGCCCGGCATGAACCGCAGCGCGCGCTATCCTCTTCCGGGCCCCTGCGAGCCAAACCGGCGATTCGGGAACCCGCGCCTGGATATAAATTCCGAGGAACGCGGGCGTCGCTCCGAGGATGAACAGGCCGCGCCAGCCTATCGCTGGCAGGGAGAGTCCGTGCCATTGGAAGCCGGCAAAGAGCAGCCCGAAGGCAGCCGACGCGATAATCGACCCGAACGCGTAGCCTTCCTGGAGCAAGCCTGAGAATTGGCCGCGGCCTTCCTTGGGCAAACTTTCAAAGACCAGAGCGGCGCCGACGCCCCATTCGCCACCCATGGCAATTCCAAAAAGTGCCCGTAGGACCAGAAGAGCATTGAGCGACGGCGCAAATGCGCAAGCCAACTCCACGACTGAAAAGCCCAGGATGTTTGCCTGGAGCACCGGGCGGCGGCCAAAACGGTCAGCCAGCATGCCGAAGAGCAACGCGCCGACCGGCCGGAACGCTTGCGTGAGGAAGACCGCTCCTAAAATCGAGGAGGGCTGGGTGTGGAACTCGACGGCAATTGGTTTGACGCAAAACACCAGCAGAAAGAAATCCAGGCTGTCGAGCGTCCAGCCAAGAAACGCGGCCAGAAACACGTGGCGCTGTGAGCTGCTGAGCTCGCGAAACGGACCCAAGGCGGACACAGGCCGGAGCATAACAGACTGGTCAGGGTTGGATGGTCAGGATTCCGCACTCTCAAGCCGGATGATGCTGCCGGTCAGCATTCGTTTCCCGGGATGTGCGGGAAAGGGTGCGCGACGACCAATATTTGTTGTAACGACTATGTTGCTCGAGGCATCCTAAAAAGGGGCAGCTGTGTTCCGTTGATTCCCGGAAGGCTGACGCGGAGCCGGGAGGGTTGCGAATGGCAAGCCTAAAGTCAGAGATCGCGCAGACCTCGCCGTTTGCGAGCCTGGAGGAAGAGGCAGTACTCAATTTGTTGCGCACGTCGGATTGCCTGCAGCGCGCGTTTCAGCAAAAGACCCGCCGCTGGGGCCTCACCTCAACGCAGTACAACGTGTTGCGGATTCTGCGCGGTGCGCACCCCGATGGGCTCTCCTGCGCGGCCATCGGCGAGCGGATGATTGCAATGGAGCCCGACATCACGCGGTTGCTGTTGAGGCTGAAGCGCCACAAGCTGATCCGTCAACACCGTGACCGCCATGATCGCCGCGTGGTCTGGACGGAGATATCCGATGCGGGACTGGAATTGCTGCGCGCCATGGATCCGGTCATTGAGCAAGCCCCATTGGAACTGCTCGGGCACATCGGCCGTCGAGAACTCACAGAGATGATCCAATTGCTGGAGCGTGCGCGCCAATTTTGTGCAAGTACACAAGCAGCCGCATCGCGTTGAAAAAACCTGAGAATTTCTGGAGGTCGGGCAGTTGGCGACAGCGCCATTACAATATCTAGCTGGTGACGATCTTCTGTGCGACCGTTTCTTCGTCCAGCTCCGACTGAATGATTTTGTTGTGCAGGCAATATAGAGCAAGTTCAAGCCGGTCTGATACACCGAGCTTGTCGTAGATCTTGCGCAGGTAATTCTTGATCACTTGCTCGGTTGTGCCCAGTTGGAAGGCGATTTCCTTGTTTCGCTTGCCCTGGGTGATGCAGGTGATGATCGACATCTCCTTGGGCGAGAGGCGGGGCTGGTTGCGTGGGCTGACGAGTGCAGCTGCCTGAGCGCGATAAGCGTCGATAACCCAGTTAACCGACTGATTGTCGATCCAGGTTTCACCCGCGGCAATGCGCCGCACGCACCGGACCAGCAGGTCGGGCGAAATCGAACGGGAGACGATACCTCGAACACCACGGCGATAGAGCTCCACGGTATGGTTTTCGTCGGCCGCGACGGCCTGAACAATCAGTTTTACGTCGGGAGCCAGCCGCAGAAGCTCGGGGATTGCATTGGCAGTGCCGGCCAGCATGCCCCCCTCCAAAAGCACAATGTCGGTCGGATAACGCTCGATGGCTGCGCGCAGATTCTCCAATGAATCAGCTTGTGCCACGACTCGGATGTCATCCTCGAGAGCGAAGACCTTACGAATCCCGACGCGATAGATCGCCTGGGAGTCGGCAAGTATCACGCGAACGGTTCCCGGCTTGACCGGGGTGTCAACACTTTCACTTTCGGGATTATCGTCGAGCGTTTCCATAGTCGGCTGCCGTCAAGCCAACTGCAACCTCAATGCTCCGCAAATCGATATTCATCAATTGTAGCTGCAGCGAGGTGCTCATTGTGGCTTGTGGAGCAGCGTACCACACGTCCCTTGCAGTGGACCAGAACATCCTGAGGTGCGCCCAAAACCGCGCGCGGCATGCGCATGGAAAAGTTGACATCAAGCCCCACTCGCAAAGCCTCATCAAGAGCGAAGAGAACCCCGCTCGCGGAGACGTTTCGAGTCAATCCTGCAATCTCATTTGCGCCCGTCGAGAGCACCACCGGCAGAGAAAGAGGAAATCGCACCGCACAACGAACTTCTTGCCGCCCTTGAGCGGTGGCTTCGACACCAGACGGCACCGGTGATCCTGGTTTCAGAGAAGTCATAGACCGTGCCCGATTGAGAATGGCTTATCTGTCAATGTATCTAGTTTTATTGATTTAGCCCACGGCACGAAAGTTTTCAGTCTGGTAACCAGAACAAGCCGATTGCCAATGAAATCCGGTAATTGGCGATCCTAGTGCACATTTCTTGCGGCGCTTTGGCGGGCGCGAACTCAGCTTCCTGCGAAGGATCGGAGGCGCCCTCCGTTGCGGAGCGCGCGGGCTCCAACTCGATCATTTGCCGGCGGGTGCTCACGGGTGCGGGGCCTTGGCAATGAGAAGGAACATGCCTGGGCAGCGAAGATAAACCGAAAAATCGACAGAAAGTACCCATCGCTATGTTACTTTTACCCGCATTTGCTGGGTACTTCTGTTGGAAAACTTCTCGGATAACACTTTTGTTGTAGCGTCCCTACGTCTTTTGAGTTAGTCTGACAAAGCAAAGTTTAGGGGCGGTTGTGTCAGCTGCCAGGAGATGATCCGATGAGTTCGCGTAAGTCGGTTGCTTTGAAGTTCGGCGTCATTCTTGTTCTTGTCGGGTCAGTGTATTCCGCGAGCGCGGTTCCGGCTGGGCCGGTTCATTTGCCACCGCCCGCTCTGATCGCGAGTGCTGTTCCCGCAGGGCCAGTGCATCTGCCGCCGCCCAGTGCGGTTCCGGCGGGCCCAGTTCATCTACCTCCGCCATCCTTAGTCGCGAGTTCTGTTCCGGCAGGGCCGGTGCATCTACCTCCACCCGGTGCAGTGCCCGCAGGTCCGGTGCATTTGCCTCCTCCGGCTGCCTGAACTTCATAATTCAATCTCAGATAATTCAACGACCCCACCTTGGTGGGGTCGTTGTGTATTGGCCGGATGCACCGCAGGGGAATCCAACTCCCGTACCATCCGTTTCGCTGCTAGACTCGTGAGCAGGTTGCAATCGGGATAAGCCAAGGGGCACAAATTGAACCTCGAAAACGCATTCTGGTTTGCCTACATTGGGGTCGAAGCAGCTTTTGTCGGGCTGCTTTTCTATAAGCGCGCATGGCGGATCCTGCCAGTCTTTCTTTCGTACTGTATTTGGGATGTCCTCAGCAACCTCGCCGCATATGGAGTTAGCCTCTACGCGCCGTCAAGATACTTCGGCGTGGTTTTTGCCGAGACAGTGATCGATTCGGCGCTGCTGTTTTGCGTACTGGTTGAGTTAGCATGGTCGGTGCTCCGGCCCATTCGCGCATCGCTCTCACGCAGGGCCCTGATCGTGGTTGCGGGCCTGATTCTTCTCGCAGGCGCCATCATCTGGCCTTTTGCCGCCTCTTCGAGTCTCGCTCACATCACATCGAGAGAGGGGATCCTGTACGCGCAGTTGCAGCAAACAGTTTCGATCCTTCGCATTTTGTTTTTCTTGATGTTGGCCGGGGGAAGTCAATTACTCTCCATTGGTTGGCGCGACCGCGAACTGCAGGTCGCCACCGGTCTTGGCTTTTACTCCCTCGTCAGTGTCGCGGTCACTATGCTTCAAGCGCGCCAGGTTTCTGAACCGCAGTTTTTTCACCTGACGCAGATTGCCCCTGCCGGATTTCTTTGTTCCATCCTCTATTGGTTCGTCAGCTTCTCGCAGAAGGAAGCGGAGAGGCGCGAATTTTCTCCGCAGATGCAAAGCTTCCTGCTCACACTGGCCGGCGCCGCACATTCCACCCGAGTTACCCTCTCCAGCTCGACGGGCAAGCCGCAAAATCGGAACGACGGCTAGTCCGCAACAATCAGCGAGAAAATGCATCTAACTCAAGGGCTGGCGCCTCCCGGGCAAGGTGCGTCCAGGACGTGCCACGCCGGTTCGTCCGCAGAAATCCTGAATCGCCAACGAGACGGCGAAGGAGACCGATGCTCTCAAAGTGCCGGATCTTCATCCTTTTAATTGCCGGTCTGTCAGGAGCTTGTTTTTGCGCGCAAGGGCACGCGCAATCGGCTTTGCTGATGGAGGAGCCGTACGGCTTCTTTGGCATGCTGAACCCCACTGGGCATAATGCAATTTACTTCGAGCGGATCTGCGCCGAGACTCCGGTAAAGCTGCGCCGCTGCGCGCCCGGCGAGCTGGGCGCGGTGATTGCCCGATACCAAGGCATCGACGGGTACGACTGGGTGGCCATCCCGCTGATTCCCTACCTGTATTCGGTGGAGAATGCCGCCGACGTTCCCGAGCGCGTGGATCGAGAGATGGTTGCGCAGTTGCGCGACCACTACCGCGAGGAACATCTCCAAATCCTGGGGCCGAATTTGTCGCCGGGCAATCTGGTGCGCGGGGGCTGGACCCAGCTGCTGGGCGCGGCGTACGAGCGGCGCATCTATGCCTTTCGCTTCGAGACATCGGAAGCGCAGGATAATGCGCTGATCGAAAAGCTGAATGCGCTGCCGAATCGGACCAGGTTCGACCTGCTTTTCAACAATTGCGCGGACTTCGCGCGGGTGATTTTGAATGACTACTTTCCGCGCACATTCAGCCGCAGCATTTTTCCCGATGCGGGCATGACCACGCCGAAGCAAATCACATACAAGCTGGTGCGGTTTGCGCGGAAAAATCCGGGGACGAAGTTGACCGTGTTTGAAATTCCGCAGATTCCGGGCTACCGGCGCCGGAGCCATTCAGCGAAGACCATCGACGAATCGTTCGTAACGACGCTCTATGCAATCCCGATTGCCTTGGCGAATCCATATCTCGCGGGCGGACTGTTCGTGGACTACCTGGTGCGCGGCCGGTATCATCTGATTCCCAAGGATCCGACGGTTCTGGGGCCGGAAGATTTATCCGCGTTGACAGCGGCTGCCTGCACCCAAGAGAATTCGGCCAGTGCAGGTGCGGCGACAGCCAATCAGGACCTGCAAGGAACGGGCGCTGACGATGAGTGAGCCGCAAAATCTCAAGAACCACGCACGATTAGATCCTCCGTATCATTTCTTCCTGTCATCAATTTCGATCGCAACCGTCATCATCGCCATTGTCTATTGCATACACCATTTCTGTTTCTATTCGGTGTGGCTGGTGGTGTTGTCACTGGCGGCACTGGTTGCACTTTCCAGAATGCGTCAGTACCCGCTCAAGGTGCAGGACCGAGTGATCCGGCTGGAGGAGCAGCTGCGGCTCGAGGCGCTGGCGCCGCCGGAATGGCATGCACAGATCTATCGCTTAACGGAGGACCAGCTTATCGGGCTGCGATTTGCGGCCGACGATGAAGTGGTGGAGCTGGCCAAGCAGGCTCTCGAGCATCATCTCAACCGCAAGCAGATCAAAGAGCGGATCAAAAACTGGCGGCCCGATTATTGGCGGCTGTGAGGATCGCGGCGCGAGAATCCGCAGGCGCAAGGGGACAGGGATCTATTCTTCATTGCCCCTGATGGAGAATCCACGCGCCTGCACATTGTTAGTCCGGGGGGTGCCCCCTAAGTCAGACTTTGGCGATAAAGTCTCTTTATTCATGAGGTTGGCGCACCCATCAAGCCTTAAAGTTGTGATTCCAAATCAACTTATTCGCAAAGTCCTGAGCGAAAAAGAAGTTAGCAAAGAGTTGCCAGTTTTCCTCGTAAATCCTGCGTCATCGGCGGCCGATGGACCGGTCCGGAGGTCGATCATTGAATCATTGTGCGCAGCCGGGCATAATTACCGGCAAACTTCGGAAAAAAATATCTGGCGTGGAATGAGGGGGTTGGGGCGGGAATGGCGGGTTGAGGGTCTTGACATTCCGCAGTGAGGCGTCCAAGGACCGGGGCTGCCATACGCCGCCGGCTGAAGCGGGCCGGAACCTGCCGGGGATTAAGAATCGGATTGAGGGTAGAGAACGCGATGTCGAGGCGGGAGTCCAAGCTGGGGCGTCTAAGATGAGTTCGTTCGCCGCCAACAGGACGAGTTAGCCGCATCCGCGACGGGGTTGCGGAGAGGCTTCGCCAATGGCATGTGCGATGCGGGGTTGAATGACTCAATATAAGAGGGTTCATTTGGCGGCGGCGATGTGCGCGATGGGCGCCGCATCGATCTATTGCGCCGCGCAGGAGCCAGCGAAGACCTATGTAGTGCGAGGCGTGGTGGAGAACAGCCTGACGCATCAGCCGATCGCGCGCGCCCTGGTGAGCGCGGGCGGGAGGGGCGTTGCGGTTTTGACGGACGGTGATGGACGGTTTGAGCTGAATCTTGCAGAAGGCAGTTTGCTCATTCTGGTGCGCCGGCCGGGTTACGGCCAGGGGATGGACTCGAGGCACTTGGTCAAAGTGGGCGCCGATACGCAAGCGCTGACGTTCTATCTGACTCCGCAGGCCAGCATCACGGGGCAC
>JASHSG010000099.1 GCA_030040935.1 Acidobacteriaceae bacterium
AAGCAGGGGCGCTAGCGGTGCTGGCAGAGCGAGGCCGCAGGATGCGAAGAGTGGGACAGATTTTGCGATGAAGCGCAGAGAGTTTCTAAAGGCGGCAGGAGCAGCTTCGGCGGCGGCCATGGCGCGGGGTGCGCTGGCGCAGCCTGGCCGAGGCTGTTCGATCATCATCGACGGGCGCGATCCCATAGCCGGAGCTCCCCCGGTAGCGTGGGCCGCGGAACAACTGCGCGCGGCTCTGGCGGCGAAGGGCGCATTGTGCTGGGTGGTAAAGCTGGGCGATCGCGTGCGCGCGTCGGCATTCTACGTGGTGGTCAAATCCTCTCCGCAGTCGATCGCGGGTTCGGAGCCTGCAGGACAGGCCGCGAATTCGAACTCGCCGCGTCTGCCCGAGTGGCGCGGCGCAGCGGAGGCATTTGCGCTGGCGCCGGGACGGTTTGCCGGAACGCCGGCGACTTTTGTATCGGGCAGCGATGTGCGCGGGTTCGTTTACGGCTTGCTGGAGATGACAGAGCGAGTGCGGTTTGCCGCCGATGCGCGAATCGGACTGCGCGTGGCCGAGACGATTGTGGAGGAGCCGGCGAACGAAGTGCGAGGCGTGGGCCGGTATTTCTGCAGCGAGATCGAGGACAAGCCGTGGCTCTACGACAAGGATTTCTGGCTGGGCTACCTGGACTTGCTGGTTGCATGCCGGTTCAACCGTTTCTGCCTCGGGTTCGGGTTGGAGTATGACTTTCCCAAAGGCGTGACGAGCGATTACCTGCACTTTTTGTATCCGTATCTGCTGAAGGTTCCTGGATACGACGTGCGCGTGATGCAGTTGGCATCGGCTGACGGAACGGTGCTGCCGGCGGCGATTGAGCTCAGCGACCGCGAACGGCAGATGAATCTCGATGCACTGAAGTATATTGCCGCGCAAACCGCGGCACGAGGGTTGCACTTCCAATTAGGAATCTGGACGCACGCCTACGAGTGGACCGACAGCCCGAATGCGTATCACCGGATTGAGGGACTCACCAGGGAGACACACGCGGCGTATTGCCGCGACGCGCTGGCGATGCTCTTGAAGCAATGTCCGGAGATCGAAGGGCTGACCATGCGCGTGCACGGCGAAAGCGGGATTCCCGAAGGCAGTTACGACTTCTGGAGGACGCTATTCGAGGCGATCAAGGGGTGCGGGCGCAAGGTCGAGATCGACATGCATGCCAAGGGCGTGGACGAAACGATGATCGGCATTGCCAATGCGACCGGAATGCCGGTGAAGCTGGGAGCGAAATACTCGGCGGAGCACCAGAGCCTCGGGTATCAGCAAGCGGATATTCGGGCTCTGGAGATTCCCAAGCCTGAGGCGGATGCCGGCGGGCCTTTCGCCCTGAGCTCGGGTTCGCGCTCCTTCACGCGGTATGGGTACGCGGATTTTCTGAAAGCCGGGAGCAGCTACAAAGTGCTATTTCGACTGTGGCCGGGCACGCAGCGGCATTTGCTCAGCGCCGATCCGGAGATGGCGGGGTCTTACGGAAGGACAGCGCACTTCTGCGGAGCGGCCGGACTGGATTTAATGGAGCCGCTGACGTTTAAGGGAAGGGAAGGGTCGGGACACGCAGGCGGCCGATGCGCGTATGCAGACACGAGCCTGAACCCGAAGGCTGACTGGGAGAAGTTTGAGCTGTACTACAGAGTGTGGGGCAGGAGGCTCTACGAACCGGAAGTGAATGCGGAGGCATGGCGGCGATGGCTGCGCAGCCAGTTTGGAGCCGGCGCACTCGCCGTCGAGACGGCGGTGGCCAATGCGAGCCGGATTTTGCCGCTGCTCACGTCGGCACACCTGCCATCAGCATCGAATCACTCTTATTGGCCGGAGATGTACACGAACATGCCGATGGTGCGCGGCAGCGAGCCCGAGCCGTACAGCGATACCCCCGTACCGAGATGTTTTGGAACGGTGAGCCCTCTCGATCCAGTCTTATTTGCGACGATCGATGGGCACGTTGCGGACGAGATGAGTGATACCGCGAATCCCAAAAACTCGCCGATCGAGGTGGCGCAGTGGATGGAGGATTGCGCGACCGCAGCGAGCAACGCGCTCGACCAAGCGCGCCGAGATACCATCTCACGGCGCTCGGCTGCGTTTCGCCGGCTCGAAGCCGACGTCGAGATTCAGATAGGGCTGGGATGGTTTTTTGCGTCGAAGCTGCGGGGCGGGGTGTTGTATTCGGTCTTTGAGCAATCGGAAGAAACGGAAGCGGGCAGGAAAGCGATCGACGAATACGGAATGGCAAAGGAGGCCTGGGCAGACATGGCCACGCGCGCCGCGGGCGTCTACCAGCGGGACGTTTCTTACGGAATCGCGCCGATCCGGCGCGGACACTGGAGCGATCGGCTGAGCGCGATAGAAAAGGATCTTCAGGCCGTAATCGACCGGGTAATGAGCATGGGGCAACCGGACCTGTCGAGCGAGAACACCCGGCGCGCAATTGGAGAGGCGATGGGCAGGCCGGAGCGGCCGGTCCTGGCATGCACTCACGTGCCTCCCCCGAGCTTCGACAACGGCGCGCCGCTTGCGCTTTCTGTGACGGCCCTGGTTCCGGACGAGGTGATCTCGATTCGTCTCCATTTTCGGCATGTGGACCAGGCGGAGCGCTGGAGGCGGGTGGAGATGCGGGGTGACGGGGGGACCTTTGCGGCTACGATTCCGGCCGACTACATGGCAACCGAGTTCTCTCTGGAGTATTACTTCGATCTGACCGGAAAAAGCGGAACGACCCGGCTGGAGCCGGCATTCAATGCGACGCTTTCGAACCAGCCGTACTACACGGTGGCGCGGAAGGGCACCTAAGCAGGCCTGACGGTTGGGCGAGGATGCCTGCTGCGAATCGAAGCGCGTTACGCCGGTTAGCGGGTGTACAGGCGCGGGTGGGGTGCGGTATTCTGCCACTTAACCCATGATTTTTTCTCGCGACTACATTGGGTATCTCACGCGCCGTACGGTCAAGCATCTGATCGACGCCAAGATGATCACCACCAGCGACTTGAAGGTGACAGAGGAGCGCGTACACGCTGCGCTGCTCGAGGAGCTTGCGCTTGAGGACCGCATCAACGAAGAGGTACGCGTGATTTTGGACGCATACTCGGAAGAGATGCGCAGGAGCGGCGCGCAATATGCCGAGATGTTCAAGAAGGTGAAGACCGAGCTGACCAAGAAGTACAAGGCGGTGCTATGAGGGTCAGCCGCGACAAGCTGAACAAGCTGGCCCACACCGTGGCGGATACGCTGGCCGAGGTCGACCAGGTAGGGTTTCTGGAGGATCGCAACACCATCCGGCAGGAGGCCCGAAAGGAGCTGGAGCTTTTGCTCACCGAGGAAGCGAAGATCGACGCGATGGCGCGGCAGAAGATCGCCAACCAGCGGAAAATTATCCTCGAAGGCTCGCAGGAGTGGGATATTCTTTACCGCAAATACTACAACGAGGAAGTGCGCAAGCTGGGGATTTGAAGGGGCAATTTCGATTCCGGCGCGCCATTGGACGGATACGGGATTTTTGTTAAAGTGAGAATATGGCCCGTCTCCGCGGGCCGACTCCGAACAATGAGTGGCGCTATCGTCTAGGGGTTAGGACGTGAGATTCTCAATCTTAAAACCCGGGTTCGATTCCCGGTAGCGCTACCAAAATTTTCCGTCCGATGGATTCCCAAGGAACGGTGGGGATCGAATTCGTATGTTGGCGTCCATTTTGGACCCGATGGAACGAATTTCCGGGCGGCGCTCGAGATTCACCCCGGCGAATTCGCCATCAGCCGAAGAGGTTCACGTCTGTTGCCGCGGAACGCGCCCACCGGCGAAAGAGTCTGCGTAAATTACCGTTAGCGGTGCGCGAATCCCGTTGCGACACCCGCTCCGTGAGCCAAAATCCCCGCTGTCGGCCCTGTCCACCAAAGATGTGAACGGTGCATCTTCAGCCGGTAGCTGATGATAGAGCCGTAGCCGACGGCCGCAATGCCGACAGTGAGTTGTCCGGCAAGCGAACTGGGCATGAGAGGATTTGCTTCGCGACAGTGCTGATCGGCGATGCAATGTTGTGTCATCGCGATATCGAATCCCGCGATACCGAGGTGCAGGCTATTTAGGAGAAAGTAGCTTCGATCGAGGGTTCGCCGACGCTTTGGGGCTGGCGCACGCACCAAGCTTGCGGCGAATGAAGCGGGCGCCGACGAAGCCGGAACAGGTCGAGATGAGGAGGCCGAAGGCTCAGAACCGAGCGTAGTGGGACAGACGCCAAAGAGAAAGACCCTCAACGAAGGCTGCTTTATGGAAGGCTGATCGCCATCTTGAATCTGACAGCATGAGAATGGAACCTGCTGCGCGGAACAAATCCATCCTCCCATAAGGATGACGATTCCGAGTGCGGATCTTAGAGAGAATTCGGCGGACATAGCCGGCTTTACTCAGAGGCAAAGCACTTGGCTGTTATCGGCCCTCGCGTTGTGCGGCTGAAATCGTGACCTGAAATGACACATGCTTAGAGAGATGCTCAAGAGTCTGCGCCAGGTCAGGGGAGTTCCGGCTGAAGAAGCCCAGTTTCATTCATTTTGTTCAAAGGCTTAACGCAAGAAGGCCACATTACACCTTGCAAAAGGTGCGACGTGGCCTTCCGATTCGTCGGCTGAACAACGGATAGCCTGGTTATGTGTGGACGCCTGGAGAGTCATCGATCGACGCCCGGGTTTCGGACGCAAACATCCGGTCGCGATCAGAATCCCATGGTTCCGGGCAATTCTCCCTCCGATGAGGTCGGACGCTGAATGAACGGCGGGTGGCTCCGCGCTCATCCATTGGATTCCTCGCGGAGTCCGTAGCTGTAATGGCCATAGTATGAGTAGCCATTGGAGGAAGTTTTCGGGCTGGCGTGATTCAGGACCACGCCGATGATATTGGCCCGGAGCCGGTGGAGTAATGAAATCACGGCGACAACTGCCCGGCGCCTGGTTTCTCCGGCTCGGCTGACGATGAGCACCCCATCGGTTGCAGCGGCCATCTGGAGGCATTCCGCGAAGCCTAAGAGCGGGGGCGAGTCCAGAATCACGAGGTCGAAGTCCTTGGCAAATTCGTCGAGCAGAGTGGAAAGCCGTGGTCCGATTAAATCGGCAGCGCGGTGAGAACCGAGACCGGCCGGAAGAAGGCTCAGGTTGCCTATACCCTCAATTGGGAAGAGCACTTGCTTCCAGGAGAGTTCGCCGGTGAGCACGTTGGAAAGCCCGGTTTGAGGACTCAGGCAGAATTTCGAGTGAAGGCTGGGGTGTCGCAAATCGCCGTCAACGAGCAAGGTCTTTCTACCCCGATCCGCATTGGCGATGGCAAGGTGAGCCGCCAATGTCGACTTTCCCTCGCCGGGAGCGGCGCTGGTAAGAAGGATGGAATGGAGGCGGCCTTCGAAGTCCGAAAGGAGAATGGTATTGCGAAGTGTCCTTATCGCTTCGTCGAAATTGCAGACGCCTCGGTGGTATTCTCTGCGGCGACTGTTATCGACGTTTTTGGGAACAAGGGCTCCCGGAACGATGACCGGCGCCGTCTTCGGCAGTTGAGCTCCCGCGCGATCGACTGGCAATGTGGCAATGACGTCGGTGCCGAGGAACCGGCTCGCCTCCTCGGGGTCGCGAAGTGTTGTATCGAGCGAATCCAGGAACACGGCGCCCGCGAACGCGAGCAGCGAGGAGCACAGGAACGCCAATATAAGATTCAGCTCCATATTCGGGAAAACCGGCTTCAGCGCGGGCCGCGCAACGTCGGCGATGCGAATGTTGTTGTTCTGAAAGCCGGCGTTAATGTCCGCTTCGCGGATCTTCCTAATCAGCTCGTCGTAGAGTGCCTTATCCGCATCGGCCTCCTGCTTCAATTGCTGATACTGAAAGGAATTGGCATTGACCCGATCCCACTCGGCCTTGGTCTGGTTGACGGCTGCTTGAAGCATCTGTTCACGATTCAGGCTTTCCTGGTACTGAGTCTGAACTCTTTCGGCAATGCTTTGGCGCGTGTCGTCATACTGCTTTTCGACCTCGGCGAGTTCGGAAGCTGCTTTGCGATACTCAGGATGACTCGTGCCGTAAGTAGCTTTTACCAATGCGAAGCGCTGCCGTGCCTGATCGAGGGCGTCGGTGAGCCTGGCCAGCGAGTCCCCCTGCGAGGATGATTCGGCGGCGCCAAGAGAGCCGGACTTGATCGCATTCCACGCCGCTTCCGCGCGAACGCGATCGGACTCGGCTGCCGTATAGTCCGTGTTCAATTCCAGGAGCCTCGCGGACAAAATGTTTGTCTTCTCCTCAGGATTGATGACATCCAGGTCCTTTTCGAACTGTGCCAGCGCCAAACTCGACCGCTCCATCTTGGCTTTCAGTTCATCGAGCTGCTTTTCCATGAACGAAGACATGCCAGTCGCAGAGCGGATGCGAAGATCGTACGTCTGGAGCAGATAGGAATTGGCAATGGCGTTTGCAACGTCCGCGGCAAGATGGGGGTCCGGCGAACGATAGCTGATCAGCAGGAGATAGGTATTCCGCGGCCGGGTGACCGTTAACTGCCTCAGAGTAATCGGCGCTGCGGCCAGAAGCTGCTCGCGCTCAGGCGAGGCGCCGCTTGTCTGGCGCTCCTGGCTCAGGAGATGGTACTGTTCGGCGACGGGCCGCAGAACGGCATCCGATTGAATAAGCTCTGCCTGCGTAGCGAGGAACTGATCGGCGTCGTTGGGTGCCGCGAGCCGGGTCGAGTTCTCGCCCACGACCTCCGATGGCGCCAGGCGATCCACATCCACAGTTGCAGTCGATTGATAGATCGGCTGGAGCCTCGCCGACACCACAAAGGTCGCGAGCAGGCACGACAGAACGAACGCAGAGATCTTCCAAGCATGCCGGCGGAGTATGGAAAGATAGTGCCAAAGTGGCACGGAGGGGACAACTACTTCAACTTCATCCTGAAGGGAAAGCGCGGGATAGTAAGCAGGAGGAGTCCACTTGCTGGGCAGGCTGGGAGGTGGAGTTTTGGTCAGTTTGAGTTGCTTAGGCATGAGTTCTCTCCGGGTGGCCTACCGCGTTCCGTAATAAATGAAGGCGGCGCCGAGAGCGGTGCCGATTCCCAACGATGTCTCAAGAGTTTTCAAGCTCGCTTTGGCACCATTGGCGCTCGGGATATACAGGATGTCGCCGGCGACCAGTGCTACATCCGGGGACTTGCGATCCATAATTTTTTTGAGTTCGATGGGGATTTCATTCCGGCCTTCGCCGGCATCGTCGGTGCGATAGATGTAAGCTTTGTGCGAAGAAAAGCTGTCCAGGCCTTCAGACAGGGCAAGTGCCTTCAAGACGCTGCTGTTGGAGCCGTCAGTGATGTAGAAAGCGCCGGACTTTTTTACGTCTCCGACCACGAAGATCCGTCCTGCTTCAGGAACTCGAATCACCTCTCCACCTTGCAAGCTTAAGTTCAAAGAGGGATTGGCACCGTCAAGAAGGCTCCGGACAGGTATGCGCTGCAGCAGCGTTGCCGGTTTGCCGTTGGCATCCGGCGCTTGACGGCTTACGAGAATTTCCGAACCGGCATTGTCGGCAAGCCCCTGGGCACGAGAGATCGCATCGAGGAGCGTCACATTGCCTGCGGCCTGAAAGGTGAGAGGCACCTTCACCGCGCCGACAACCGTGATCGGATGGCTCCGATACTCGACGATAGAGACGGTGACCACCGGGTCCACGAGGACATGATCTTCGGTTAGTGCAGTTGTGATCACCTTCTCCAGGTCTGCAGGATAGAGACCGGCTGCATGAAGAGGTTGTTTTACCATCGGCAGCGAGATATCGCCTTCCGCGCTTACGCGCACCGTTCGCGTCAACTCAGGGGCGTCGTACACAGTGACGCCGATCAAATCGTCGTTCCCGATCTTGACCACAGGGAGATTCGAGACATCGCTGAATGTTGTCGCCCCCGCTGCGTCATGTGGCGGGACGGGGTCCTGCTGCGCAGATGCCACGACTGCTGCGGCGAGGCCCAGAATCGCAACTGCCATCCTTTTCATATTTGCTCCGTAACGACCAGGGTAAGTGAACGAGCTGCCATTGGAAGACGGAAACCAGCCCATCTGACGCCAATCTCATAGAGGTCATTGGGTGGTTGGCCGCTCTGGAGATTGGAGCTGGCTCCTCAGTTCGTCGATGCGCCGGTTAAGGATATCCATTTGCGCCTGGACCACGCCGGTGGGATCGGTCAAAAGCCGCTCATGGACCGTCAAGCTCAGGAACAAACGCATCGCATTGCGCGCGAGGTCAGAGAGGCTATGAGCTCCTGTCGCCGCCGAAAGACGGCAGAGTCCGTCGTACTCTTCCTCCGACAGCCTGATGCTGATCATCCGCGAACGCGGCTTCAAAACCTTCATGATGTTGACCGCTGAGTGGCTGGCCCGGGAGGTCGGAGATGGAGTCTCGGCAAGCTTCGCACTCCTCAGTCCCAGGCGCCTGGAATTCTGACGGATCTTTAAATTTCTTCTGGAGCCATGATTCCGAAGGTTATAGCTCGGATCGGGGGACGGCAGTCGAGCGCTGCCCCAAACGGGGCGGCGCAATGGAATGTAGCACGGATACGCCTTCAGCAAAGCGGAAAACGTATGGCACGTGCATGACGGAGGTATTCCCAAAGTTCGCTCAAAGGTAACCATTCTGCGTTAGGGCTGCAGCGGTATCGAACGCGCCGGATGCGATGCGGAGGAACCGTGCCGCCGGGTGCGTGCATAGAAATGTAAACTTGAGATCACAGTCGAGCGCACGAGTTGCTTGTTGAACGAGGGCGCCGGAGCGGGGAGAGCGCGCCGGGGCACGCTCACGAAGCGTGGCTCAACGACTTGCCGAGGATTTGCCGGATTCAGCTGCAACGATTGCAGCAACCGCGGCGCCGCCACCGATTCCGGCCCCAATCAGAACCTTTGTTTGCGTCGTCATTGCGGCACTCTTCTTGCTGCCGCTGAAATCAATTGAAGTTACGATGACCTGGTTGACGGCCGAGGGTGTGGCTCCGGCCTGGAGGAAACCGGAAACGACGACCGTCTTCCCGTTATATTTCTTAAGCTCCTCTCCAGTGACGAGTTGATACTTCACGCCCTGGTCGGTTGTCAGGTAAAAATTGCCATTTTCGTAGGTTACATTTCCGGTGACGCCTATAAAGGACGAAGCTCCAGGCGCCGCGGCGCTCTGCACTGCAGGAAATGAGACCGCCGCGCCCCGGGACACATGGGCAATAGCAAGGCTCGCTTCATCGATGACTCGGAAATCGCCAGCAACCGCCGCCACATCAACGGTATGGGCGGAAGTGAGTGAGACGACGCCGAGCGCATTCGGCTCGCCCGGAGCAACGCGCAAGCCGTCGGCTTCGAGGAGGTAAGGAGCACCCAATGTTTTCATCTGGCTCCTGCCCTGCAGCAATACGAGATGATCGCTGTATACAATGCCGTGGGAGTTGGTGGCCAGCGTGATCTGAGTCCCGTTGTCTAATCGCAATATTGCAGTGGCCTGGCCGGTTTCTACGGTTGTGCCGTCGAAAAGTGTGCCATTTCCCCAGACCGCATATCCGTCGAGGCGCACATCCCCCCGAGCGCTCACGGTCCCAATCGGGCCTGTTGCGGCCGATGAATAGGCGCAGGAAAAGGCGACGAAAATCAGAGCCAGCCGATAGCTCTTCCCGGCCATTTTGCGACCTTCCTGTGCGGGGAACGCACACTAATCAATATATTCGTCTCTTATACGCCAGGACTGAGTTGCTTTTCAAGCATCTTGTTGGTCGAACTGCGTCAGACCGATATCCGACAAGCGAGCGCGCCGCCAGAGAGGCACACTTTCGGACGGCAGAAAGGCCCCTTAGGATGATCCGGTTCGGCTTGCCGGGAAATCTGATCGCCTGCAGCCAATGCGCCTTTCGGGAATTGAAATCAAGTGGTACGCTGGGTTGCCGTGGTCCGCTTCAGAGTCAAACTGTTCGAGATTGCTTTTCGAGCGATCATAGCCGGAATTCTCGTGCTTGGCATCTGGTACGCCTGGAATCTGGCCCGGGCAGACTACTTGTTCCGGTTAAATACGCCGGAGTCGGTGCGCGCGGCCATCCGGCTGGAACCCGATTCCTGGGAATACTATATGCGGCTTGCGCTTCTCGATGACGCGGATGCGCAGCCGCTCCTCGAAAAGGCAATCAGCCTTGACCCTTACAACGCGGAAGCCGACATCGAACTTGCCCTGCATCTTGAAGGCGAAGGCGATTACCGCGCAGCCGAGAAATTGCTGCTCAATGCTTTTGCAGTTGACCACACCTATCTGCCGCGTTGGAGTCTGGCAAATTTCTATTTTCGCCGAAACAACCTGCCGGCATTCTGGGAATGGGCCCGGAGCGCCGCACGAATGCCATCGGACGACATGGGTCCGTTGTTCGAATTATGTTGGCGGGTATCGTCCGATCCCAATGAGATTGCCGGCAAGATTTTGAACGACAATCCGGACCTTGTCCGGCAGTATCTGGGATTTCTTCTCGCCAAGGACCAACTGCTTGCCGCAGCCGCAGTTGCCCATCGCCTGAACCGGGTCGGCGATCCCGAGACGGATAACCCGGAGATGTTCTCGGTGATCGACCGGCTGATTGCGGCGAGGGAGGGATATGCGGCCAGATCGGTTTGGACCGACCTGATCGATACGCATTGGGTGGTCGGGGATCCAGCGGAGCCGGATAATCCGAACTTCACCCGGGATCCGTTGCCTGTCGGCTTCGATTGGACACTCTCATCGTACTCCGGCTTGCATTCCTGGCCGGGGCCGACAGGTCTGGAGACGGAATTTTCGGGGTTTCAACCGGAAGAATGCACGATAGCCGAACAGACTATTGTTCTGCCGCCCGGCAATTACGCACTGGAGTATTCCTATCGCACGAGCGAGATTGCCCCAGAGACAGGACTCCGGTGGCAAATCGTTGGCGCAGATTATGAAACGATCATTGCGGAGTCCCCGGATCTCTCAAGCGAGACGATGAGTCTTGGGGACGCGAAGTTTTCGATTCCACCTAAGGGTTCGCTGGTTCACCTTCGCCTTCAATACCGGCGGAGACTTGGAACGTCCCGGATTTCGGGCACGCTGGTTGTGTCATCAGTTCGAATTCACGCAGGACCCTAGATGCATTCAAGGCTTCTTCCTGGCCGTCGCTTGGTCCGGCTCCTGTGCGCTTCGAGGATCAGGTCAGCGGCGGCCTGACACGCTCCGTACGATTGAATCTTCAGCGCTTGAATTCCAACACCATAGGAGAACGATCTCGATCAGCAAAAGCAGTCGATGCCCGTTTGCCGCGGTCCGAGTTTCGCGCCATGTAAAGAAGTCCGAGCATCGCAAACAACCAGCCTGATACGGCTGGACGCGGAAAGGGATAATCGATGCAGGCATGGAGCATGACCGCAATCAGGCCCAGACCCCAGGGATGGCGGATGGCGGTCGGGATGGCGGCGGCAAAAGGGATAAATACCAGGAGCAGAAATGGAACGCCGCCGTCAGCGGCAAATTCTGCCCAATCGTTGTGTGCGTGGTTGGCATAAAAAGGAAAGTCCTTGAGCGCATGCTGCTGGTAGACTTCGGGGAATGTTCCCAGGCCGTACCCCATTAACGGCCGATGCTTCGCCATGTCAACGGCAGAGAGCATGAACTCGAACCTTCCTTCATATCGGTCGTTTTGCTGAAAGCGCTCCCAGATTCGCTGCCAGCCCACCACGGACGTGAACATTGCAGCGAGAAGGGGAACCATAACCAGCGCCACCGCGGTCGATCGCAGGGGCCGTCCCGGATTTTGTCTTCTTTCTTGAATCACGCCTATCGCCAGCATGGCCACGATTTCGGTCGTGCAGAGGATCGCGCCGGCGCGCGAAGCCGAGCCGATCACCGAGGCGTAGAGGACTCCGCCTACAAGGGCGTACCCCCATGAGCGCCAGCCTTCGCGCAGCGCCCACCAGAGGGCAATGGGCAGTGATATCTCAACAAATTGCGCGTAGTTGTTGTGGTTGGGAAATGTCGCATACACATCCGGATATCCCGTGGGGAAGATCCACAGAACGCGTCCCTCCGAGGTGAAAAGCTGAGTGAGACAAAGCACGGCCATGACTGCCGCAAAGCAGAAGAAGGCCAGAAGTATATTTTCGCGGGCCGTGCGAGCACCTGCAATCGTCTGGGTAAGGAAAAATACAGCCGCCAAAGCCCCCCATCGCAATACAGCTTCGCGAGTTTCGATGGTGGAAGCCGTGCTGTGGGTGAAAATCTGGATTATGCCCCAGATGGGAATGAAGTAGACAAGCCACGGTGCTACTCCGACAGCCAGATTTTCATTGTCACCTCGAATTCCAAGAAGGAGATAGGCTGCTGTAAGTATGAAGACACCAATTTGAAAGGATTCGATTGGCCAGATTGCCTCGACGAATACCGTCGCGGTACTGAAGATGAGAAGGCCAATAAGTGCCGCACCAGTGGCAATCAGAACCCAGCGACGATTTGTGTCTAAGAAATCACCGTGACCCGCGGCTGAGAGTTCGTATACGGGGGGCATTTGCTCCATTCTATCTAATTCAGGTTTTCGTCCGCCATAAGAGCCGATGCTTCAAAGTGCGCATTTGCACATCGAGTTTTGCCGTGCGAAATAGGTCCACCGGAAATCCATTGAGCTTTCTTGTTGTCCGGGGAAAGCCCGCTTAGCGCATGATGCAAGGAGCTTTGGATTTGGCGCGGTGCTGACCTGCGAAGGCATCAGGCGGCGACGACGCTGCGAGCCGGCCGCTTGCGGCGTGATTGTCGCCTGTGGTACAAGTTGACTGGGCGAAAGATTCCGCCTTAAATCGTCCTCCGATTCGGAGCGGCCGACGACTCCTGGTGAAGTGCAGGAGTCTTTTTATTCGCCCTGCGCCTCCGGCAAGGATGGGGCACAATGGAAAGCCGGCGCGATTTACCATTTTGGGGCAAAGATCACACCATCATCTCGGAATTCGTGGTGATTCCCTTCGACATTCTGATTCTGGCCGTCTGGCCTGCAGTTCCGGGCATGTTGCGTCAGACAGTTAGGGTCGAAATCAGGCGAAAGCTAGGCCAGCCGAGGCAATGCCGTCGCAGTGCGCAGAGGAGCTAAGAGGATCTCCGGATGAGCGAATTGGTTTATGTGCGGGAGCTTCTGAAGACGGCGGCTGTCACCGGCCCGGAAGAAAAACCGCGGTCGCTTTCCGAGGCCGGCGTACGCGAAACGCTTCTCGAGGATCTCGCACTCAAGACCCTTTATCTGTCGGGCCCGTTCTCAGTGCTGGATCTTTCCGAGAAGATTCGGCTCAGCTATGAGGTGGCAAACCAGCTGTATACACGGCTGCGAACCAAGCTGCTGGCCGAGGTTACGGGAATGAGCACGACGGTTCCCGATATCGCCATCACGTCGCAGGGCAGAACGCGCGCGCTGGAACTGCTGTCGCAAAGTCAGTACACGGGGGCCGCGCCGGTCACTTTGGCGAGCTATGTCGAGCAAGTCCGAAAGCAAAGAGTCAAGAATCTGAGAGTGCACACAGCCGATGTCGAGCGGGCCTTCTCGCACCTGGTAATGGACGGCAAGACGTTAGCCCAGTTTGGAACGGCCATCAACTCCGGAGCAGGAATATTCCTGTATGGACCGCCGGGCACGGGAAAGACGGCCGCTGCCGAGTCGTTGGCGCACGTCCTTGCCGAGGACGCGATTTGGATTCCCTATGCGGTGGAGGTCGATGGCCAAATCATCACCGTTTACGATCCCGCGATTCACAAGCGTGTGGAGGACCCGGAATCCGAGAGTCGAGATGATCGCTGGGTGCATTGCCAGCGCCCCGCAGTGACGGTAGGCGGAGAGCTGACGGTTGAAATGCTGGATCTGCAGTTCAACCCGACTTCAAGGTATTACGACGGGCCGCCGCAGATGAAAGCCAACAATGGGGTCCTGATCATCGACGACTTTGGCCGGCAAAGAATTCCTCCCGAGGAACTGCTAAACCGCTGGGTGGTTCCGCTCGACCGCGGAATCGAATTTCTGACTCTCGTGGGGGGAAGGAAGATCGAGATTCCCTTTGAAATGCTGGTCGTTTTTGCGTCCAATATCGATCCGGCCAAGGTGATGGATCCGGCCTTCCTCAGAAGAATCCAGACAAAGA
Organism: Acidobacteriaceae bacterium; assembly: GCA_030040935.1. GTDB lineage: Bacteria > Acidobacteriota > Terriglobia > Terriglobales > Acidobacteriaceae > Telmatobacter. The sequence goes on from JASHSG010000099.1 coordinate 14,196, forward strand.
TCAAAATTGGCGCGGTTTCAGAGGCACAGTTCCGCGAGATCTTTCGCCGGGTGGCGGCCGACAACGGACTCAGCCCCGATACAGATACACTCAACGATCTAATAGTGATTATTCGCGACACACTGAGGCAAGAGTTGCGGGCCTGCTACCCACGCGACATTGTGAACCAGGTGTTGTGGGCCGCTCAGTACGAGGACCGGCCGCCGGAGCTGAATCGCACGAGTCTGATGCGCGCGGTCGAAGCCTATTTCCTGCCACAGAGCTGAGCGCCGGGCGACCAGCCATTCGATTGGCTGAACGGGGCTCGTTCCCGCTGAGCCTTCATACTTCCGCAAAGTGATTGGAGGGCGCGGCGGAGTACCAATCTTCCCGCGAAAGCGGGAGCCGGCTGTGACCGCGGTCGGGACGGCTGATGAGCACCTGAAATACGGCGATATCTCCACGGCGAAACGCGGCTGCCGAACCCGCCATGTACAAGAGCCAGATGCGGTAAGTGAGCTCCGATACCTGGCGAAGAAGCAAACCGGAGTTGCGGCGCAGCCCTTCGACCCACCGCCGCAATGTAAGTTCATAATGCTCGCGCAGATTCTCAATATCGCGTATTTCGAGGCCCTGCGATTCTGCGGCTTCGACGACCTGAGGGAGCGTGACGAGGTGTCCATCGGGAAATACATACTTGTCGATGAACGATGAATCCCGCACCGGAGAGAGTTGGGAGCGCGCGATTCCATGGTTCAGAAAAACGCCGCCCGGTTTAAGCACGTCGCGCACAATCCCAAAATAGCGACGCAGATTCCGTAGGCCCACGTGCTCGAACATGCCAACGCTGGCAATTTTGTCAAACTGAAGTTGCGCGCCGCTCAAACTGCGGTAGTCCAGGAGCTCAACAGTGCAGCTCCGGTCGAGGTTGGCTTCTTCGATCCGCCGCTTCGCCACCCGTTCCTGCTCCCTGCTCAGGGTAATTCCGTGAGCATGCACGCGAAATCTCGCCGCGGCGTGCAAAATCAGGCTGCCCCAACCGCACCCGATGTCGAGGAAACGCTCCTGAGACCGCAGGCGCAATTTTCGGCAGATGAGATCGAGCTTTTGTTCCTGGGCCAGGTCGAGCGTATCTCGCTCATCGCGAAAGCACGCGCATGAATATGCAAGGGTCCGGCCCAGCCACGGCTCGAAAAATGCTACTGGCTGATCGTAGTGATAAGAGATCGAGGCGCGGTCTCTCTTTAGGGAATGGCGTGATCCATGCTTAGCCCATCGGCCCAGACCAAAGAAAAGCGCAGAGGCTCTCTCGAAAATCCGTTGCCGCACTGAGCTTGGTCGATTGAAGATGTGTTCGGCGATCGAGAAGACCGAAAAGATATCGCCTTCGATTTCAAGGTCGCCGTGGATGAATGCCTCTCCAAGCGTAATCTCATTTGGCTCGGCAAGGAGTGCATGGAGCGCCTTTGGAGATTCCACCACGATTGTAAGGACGGATCGATCGCCGGCCGATGAGCGCCAGCACGACCCGTCCCAAAGGCGAATACTGAATGCGGGCCCCTCGAAATCCCTGAAAAGGCTGCTGAAGAGCGCCGCTCTTTTTGATTGGATCGAATCTGACATTGAATGCCTCCGCGGTCAAACTGAACGGCCTCGTGGAGTTTTGGCCGAAAGTCCGCCAGATCGCCGACGCCCCGGAGTTGGCCGAAGTCTCGCTCCCGGCCAGCCTTGAGCGCGGCCGGGCCGGCATGAGTATCGGAAACACGAACGAATTCTGCGACGCCCGAGGCTATCGGTGCATGCGCCCCCGAATGTCAGGGTGCATGCGGCCAGAAGTTTGCCGAGGTTTTCGCGTGGCCAGGAAACTCCCCGACGAAACCTCGTCAGGTGTCATCATCCGACCATCCATTCGATCGAGGGATGGTGCCCGCTTCAGGCGAACCGCTTCGCCTTCTGCACTCCCTGGAGTGGATGCAGAATCGAGTGTAGCAGCTTTTCAAAGCTCGAAGGAATCCTTAAGCTGGGTCCGAAACGATAGGCCCAAAAGGCTGCTGAGCCTGCATGCATTGGCTTGGGGCGATCCTCTGGCTAAACTTCCGCAGCATCATTGGTTTCGGGGAGAATGTCGTCGGGGCGCGCAACCCAAACATAAAGAGTGGGGAGCAGGAAGATGCTCATCAAAAGATTCGTCATCAATCCGCCGACGATGACGATGGCGAAAGGCCGCTGCGAATCGGATCCGATTCCATGAGATAAGGCGGCAGGAAGCAGTCCCAGCGTGGCGACGAGCATGGTCATGATGATGGGGCGCAGACGCAGAACGGCTCCTTCCACCGCTGCCTCCGCAATCGGCATGCCGCGCGCGCGCAACTGGTTGATATATTCCAGCATGATGACGCCGGTTTGAACGGAGACGCCGAACAGGGCGAGGAAGCCCACTTCAGAGGAGACGCTGAAATTGGTGCCCGTAACCAAAAGCACGAGCAAGCCGCCAACACTTGCCATCGCCACCGTGGCCAGAATGAGGATTGCCCACTTGAACGACTTGTACATGGAGTAAAGGATGATGAAGATGAGCAGCACAGTGATGGGCACGATGATCAGCATCCGCGCTTCGGCGCGCAACTCGCTCTGAAATTCGCCTTCCCATGCAATGTGATAGCCGCGCGGAAGTTTAACCTGCGCGTTGACTTTCTGAATGGCTTCTCTTACGGCGTCGCCCAGGGCCCGGTTGCGAACGCTGTACTTGATCGCTACATAGCGCTGGTTGTTTTCGCGATAAATTTCGGAGCCCTCGTCGGCTTCCCTGACAGTACAAAGTTGAGCCAGCGAAACGCGTTCGCCAGAGGGCGAAAGCAGGCGGATATTGCTGATTGCGTCCTGCGTGCTGCGATACTCGGGAAGGTAGCGCAGAGTAAGGTTATAGACTTCCTCACCTCTCAAAACCTGGGTGAGAGCGTTGCCTCCGACTGCCGTCTGGATCGCGTCCTGAATGTCGGCAACATTGATTTGCCATCGTGCCGCCGCCTGGCGATCGACCTCGTAGTCCAGGTCCGGCTGCCCGGTGACATTCAAGACTCCCAGGTCCTCGATTCCGCGAACATGACTCATTACGTCAGCAACTTCGTTGGCTTTGTCTTCAAGCACGTGCAGGTCGCTGCCGTAGACCTTGGTGGCCAGTTCGCCCTTGACTCCGCTCACGGCCTCTTCCATGTTGTCCTCGATGGGCTGCGAAAACCCCCAGCTGACGCCGGGTAACTTCTGCGACAGTTCGAGGTTCATTGCCGCGATGAGGCTGTCCTTGTTTTCGTGGAACAGTGGGCGCCACTGTTCTTTTGGTTTCAGTCCCACGAAGAATTCGGTATTGAAGAACCCGGTGTGATCTGTACCATCGTCCGGGCGGCCGGTCTGGCTGGTGCATTCGGTCGCCTCCGGAAACGAGCAGAGCAGATCTCTGGCTTCATTGGCAACGCGAATGCCGTCACTGGGGCCCGCGCTTTGGTCAAGCTCGCCGCGGACCCAGAGGGCACCCTCGTCCAGGTGGGGCAGGAATTCGGAACCGATGACGCCGCTAAACGCGAGGAACAGTCCTAGCACCAGGCTGGCAACGCCGACTCCGAGAGTAAAGAGGCGATGGTGGATGGCCCACGTCGCTGCTCGGCGGTAGCGCGTCCTGAGGAATGTCATCACTGGGTTCTGCCATTCCTTCGCACCCTTGCTGAACGCAAAGCTCGAAAGTACCGGCGAGAGAATCATGGAAAACATCAGCGCGCCCAGGAGCGCAAAGGCCACCGTCCAGGCCATGGGTCGGAAGAGACGGCCTTCGACAGCCTGAAGAGTAAAGATGGGAAGATAAGCGGTGATGATAATGCCAATGGCGTAAAAAACTGGCCGCTGGACTTCGTGGGCGGCCTCGGCGATGCGCATGCGTACCGGTCTCCCATTTTCTTCCTCGTGCGAAAGATGGCGCACAATGTTTTCCACCATCACCACGGCGCCATCGACGACCATGCCAAAGTCCAGTGCGCCGAGCGAAAGCAAATTGGCCGGGATACCCTTGAGGTCAAGGCAAATGGCGGCAAAAAGCAATGAGAAAGGAATGGTGAGAGCGACAATGAGAGCGCCGCGAACGTTGCCCAGAAAGAGAAACAGAATGATGACGACCAGGATCATTCCGGCCGTAAGGTTTTGCAGAACTGTGTGCGTTGTGAAATGGAGCAGGTCGCTGCGATCAATAAAGGATACGATTTTCACTCCCTTAGGCAGAATCTGGTCGTTGAGCTCCTGCACTTTTTGGCGAATTCCAATCAGCGTAGGCTGCGCGTCGTCGCCCTTTTGCAGCGCAGCAATGCCTGAGACGACATCATCATTGTCGAGGATTCTGCCGTCGGGCAGGTGCTCAGCCCGGCCGAACCGGCCGAGACGAATCTCCGGTCCCTGGGTGACGACACCGATATCCTTGATGCGAACCGGTGTGCCGCTCTTGGTGGTTACAACCGTGTTGCCGATGTCCTGAATATCTTTAACGAGGCCGACCTCGCGAACGTTGACCTGCTGCTCGCCCTCTTCGATGAAGCTTCCTCCAGCATTGGCGTTGTTATTGGTGAGTTGCTGTTCCACCTGGCCGATGCTGAGCCCATAGTCAATCAGCTTGTTGGGATCGATGAGGACCTGATATTCACGTGTCGGTCCACCAAAGGGATTGACGTCAACGACGCCGGGAACCGACTTTAGATTTTTTTCGATCACCCAGGTTTCCAGAGACTTGAGATTCATCACGTCGTACTCTGGGTTGGTGCTTTCCAGGGTGTAGAAGTAAATCTGGCCGACCGGGCTCCAGTCCGTTCCCATCTGAGGAACGACGCCCGGAGGCAGCGTCACCTGCGAAAGGCGTTCGAGCACCCGCTCGCGGTTTTCAAAGTTCGTGGTGTCTTCGCCGAAGACCATTTCCACGGTGGAGAGGCCGAAGATGGACCAGGAGCGCACGTGCGCAACGCCGGGAATTCCGTTCATCACGGTTTCAAGGGGGATGGTGACCTGCTGCTCGATCTGCTCGGCGGAGATGCCGGGCCACTGCGCGATCACGTCGACATAATTGTTGGCGACGTCAGGATAGGCTTCGACGGGCAGGCGATGAAACGAGATGATGCCCCAGACGAAGAGCACAATTCCGATGGCCAGCACCATCAGGCGGTTCTGGAGTGCAAAGTCGACCAGTTTCCTGATCATTGCGCCTCCGCCGTCGATTCGAGCTCAAGAACCTGCTTGACAACTTGCTGGCCGGGCGCTATCCCGGAAAGAATCTCCTGCATATTTCCCGGCAGCGCTTCGCCCGCGGCGACTTCGACGCGCTTGAACTGGTTGTTGCCGGCCGGCTCAAAGACCCAGTCTCGATCGTGCAGATGTAGAATCGCCGTGGACGGCACGACCGCACGCACCACCGTTTCGCGGCTCATCAGTGTCGCCGTCGCATACATCCCGAGCCGGAACATGCCCGGGTTCGGGACCTCGATGCGGACCTTTGCGGTGCGAATGGTGGGATCGAGGACAGGGCCGATGTCGCTCACGCGCCCGGTGAAGACTTTGCCCGGAACTGCGTTAAGCCTTATTTGCGCCTCCTGCCCCAGACGGACTTGAGGAAGGTCATTCTCATAGACGTCACAGACGATCCATACCACCGATAAATCAGCGATGGTAAATGCCGTCGATGAGCCCGTGTAGGTGACGCCCGCGGCAGCGGCGTTGGTGACATTTTGCGCGACGATAACGCCGGAGATCGGCGCATAGACGTTCACAACGCTGCTGGGGTGGTTTTTGTCGACGCCGAGCGTCGTCAATTGCTGGTCGGCCGCAGCCAGATCGGCCTTGGCATCGTCCTCAGAGTCCTGAGCCTGTTCCAGCATTGACTGCGAGATGGCGCCGTGCGCGAAGAGATCCTGCGCGCGAACAAGCGCCTTGTTCGCCAACTGCTCGTCGTTGACCGCTTTGAGATACGTGTCGAACGCATTGGTGATGTCGGGACTTTGCACTTTAAGAAGAAGCTGGCCTTTTTTGACGTTGTCATCGAGACGCGCACGAATATCAACCACGCGTCCGCTGGCCAGCGAGATCACCGGAACCTCGCGGTCGATATCGGGAAAGACCGAGCCCGTCACGTCGAGTTTTTCGGGAACATCGACGCTGCCTGCCGCGATCAGCGGAAATTGGGTTGGGTCGTCGACGGGTATCAGCGCGGCGTCGCCGGTCTGGGTTACCGGCGACTGCTGCACTTCGCCGCTGGCAGGGTTGAACTTCTTACCGCAGCCAGCGAGCGCAAGGCATCCAGCAAGGCAGCAGCCGGCCTTCAATAGAGAAAGATTGGTCATTGGATCACCTCGCGCCCAACGGCAAGATTGAGTTGCGCGGCGGCGGTTAAGTAGGAGCCGATCAGCTGCGCATAGGCAAGCTGCACCTGGCGGAAGTCGGATTGCGCGTTGAGAAAATCCATGAGGGATGCGCCGCCATGCTCGTAGGAATACGTCACGGTGTCGCGGACGCGCAGAGCCTGCGCGTTATATTGCGCCCGGTAGGGCTTCAACAGGGCGATATTGCTGGCGACCTCGGCGTATGCCGTGTCGACGTCAGAAAAAACCTGCGCGCGGACGGCTTCGCTGGCCTGCCGGCTGCGGTCAATGTCGATCTGGGTGCGCTGTTTTTCGCCCTGATTACGGTCGAAGATGCGCAGGGGAATGTTCATGCCGGCGCCAAGCGTCTGTATGCCGTCAGGATTATTGTTCGAAGAATTATAGGTATACCAGGCGCTGAACGTGGGGTCGGTTGAGCCGTTCGCAATGGCCAGCTTGTGATTTGTTTCCGATTGCTGAATTGTCTCAAGCGCAGCCTGGAGGTCGGGACGATTGGCCAGCGCGATCTGGTGAAAGTCATCGAGAGGCTGCAGCGCATCGGAAAAATCGAAGGTTCCAGTCACGTCGAACTGCGCCACTGGAGTCCGGTCATTAAGCAATTGCAGGAGCTGGATCTTCGCCGTGCGCAGATTGACGATCGCATTTTGCAATTCGGCTTCATATTGCACCCGCAGCAATTCGATGCGGTCGAAGTCGATCGACGCGATGTCGCCGGCCTTGAATCGGTCGCGGCTGATGTCGATGATCTTGTCATAGTAGTCGAGATCGTCCTGCGCCAGCTTGGCCACCGCTTCGGCCTCCAGCGTTTGAACGAATGCCGAGCGCAACGTGAACTCGAGGGTACGCTTCAAGTCCTCATGCTCCGACTCAGAGATCCGTGTGCCCTGCCGAGCACTCTCAAGGCGCAGCTCGCGCTTGTGGTCGCGTTCGTGCAGGTAGCTCAGGCTGGGCTGCTCGAACGTGCCTTTGAATGGAGTCCAGACTCCATCGTGGGGCGCGATCTGCGTGCCATCCGCCAGTAAACCGAACTGCGGATTGGGCCGCAGATAAGCCGTGATCTCTTCGGCGCGCGTCTCGTCTACGTTGTCGGCATCGGCTTTCAACGCAGGATTATTGGACTCAAACTGCGCCTTCACCTGGTCCCAGGTAAGCGCTTGCTGCGCGCAGGACGTTGAAGAGGCGCCGAGCAAGCCGAGGATGAGTCCGGGCCAACAGGGCCGGAAATTCATGGCAAGTTCCAGTCATCGCACGAATGCGATCGGGTGAAAGTGACGTAAAAGGCGGGGAGATAAAGGTAAGCACCGTTCAGGCTACAGGAGGGGGCCTGGACCATAGGGCAAGCAATTGCGCGCTGCCTTTAGCGGGAGCGGAGATTTCGATGGGCAGGATAGCCAACCTGCGCTGGGGGAAAGGATGTAGGGAGGGAGCTATGAGAGCAACTGTGCCGAGCGCATGTGGTGCGTTCCTGGCGCAAAGAAACTGGTCGCGCTTTCCCGCGCTTCGCTCGACTTCAGCAGGATTACTGGAGGCCTGTAAATCGTCGGTGATGGAAATGACCGGCAGAAGAATTGCGGTCAGTGCACACAGCGCGATGAGCTGCACCGCGATCGCGGGAAGCAGATTCGTCCGCGTCGCGTGACGGCTTCGACCGCCCCAAACACCCCAAAGGACGATGGTCACAGCGAGCCATGCGAGATTGCAGACGAGTTCCATGAGCTAGGGGGATTATACCCGAGCCTTCTTTAAATGGGGCTTAAAACGAGCCTAAAATATTGCGAATCAGTTCTATACATCAAACGATCTCGTAGGGGTGCCGTTGGTGCCGGGAGAGCAGGCTCGCGGCAATATCGTCGCCCAGGATCATCTCGGTTTTCGGGTCCCAGTGCACGTGGTGCTGGGTCTTCATGACAATCCAGTGCAGCAGGCAAGTGGAGCAGGCGCGGTGGCCAATCTCAGCAGGCGCCACGGGGGCTTTTCTCGAATGGATGCAGTCGAGCCAGTTGCCATGCTGATCGTCCGATGTATATGGATGCCAGCCTTCGGGGCCGATCACGGAATCGAGAATTTTGGGGTCGCTGGCGCGCAGCGGAACGATCGGAAGGGAAGGCGCCCCGGCAGAAGCTGGCGACGCCATGCCATCTCTGCACACAAAGATCCAGCCCTTGTCCCCGATCCACTTGATCCCATTTTCAAATTCGCCTGAGATGGTCATGATTACGCCGTTGTCATAACGGCCGTAGGTTTTGAAAGGGCCGTGAACATCCCAGAGGCCTTCTGTGGGGAAATCGGCATGCCCCCAGATTTCGACGGGACCGGTGAGCTCGGCATCCATTCCCCAATGCGCGGTGTCGACGTGGTGCGCGCCCCAGCCGGTAATCATGCCGGCGCCGAACTGCTCCATGCGCAGCCATCCGGGGCGCTCGAAGCCCTCTTGAGGCATGACGCGATCGACGGTATAAGGCACTTCGGGCGTGGAGCCGAGCCACGCATCGTAGTTGAACCCCTCCGGAACGGGCATGGGCTGGGGATTGCCGCCAGCAGGATCGCCGGGGAGTCCGACTTCAACTCGCTCGACTGCGCCGATGCGGCCATTGCGCACCAGCTCCACGGCTCGTGCAAATTGTTTCCACGAACGCTGCTGCGAGCCCACTTGAAGGATCTGCCTGCTTGCGTTCACATGATTGACCATGATGCGGCCTTCTCGGATGGTCAGCGACGCCGGCTTCTGGAGATACACATCCTTTCTGGCCTCAACAGCGGCAACGGCCAGCCTCGCATGCTGATGGTCGGGAGTTGAAATCAGGACTGCATCGATCTCCTTGTTGGCGAGCAGCTCTCGAAAGTCCGAGTACCTTCTTGTGCCGGTGTAAGGCCTGCCCAGCTTCTTCGTGTATGCGTCATCGACGAACTGCCGGCCGAGCTCGGCGCGCTGCGCGCTCAGATCGCAAACGGCGACGATGCGATTGTCGCGGCCTGGGACGCCCGTGAATTGCAACACACCCGGCATATCGTGCACGCGCGAGATGCGTCCGACACCGATGGCGCCGATGTTGATTCGATTGGAAGGCGCTGTCGCGCCAAAGACTGAGCTGGGGACGATGGCCGGAAATCCGGCGGCCACTGCTCCGGCGAAAGAGCATTGGATGAATTTGCGTCTCGTGGAAACCATGAACGGCACTCCTGAGCCGCGAAGGCTCAGTGGACCCAATCTACACCAACGATGCGATCGCCGTCAGCGGAGAAACACCCTGAATCGCGCAGTGCCCTGAGTGGTAGCATCATAGTGACAGATGCAAACAAAAAAATTGCAGATCATTCCCCTGGGCGGGCTGGGTGAGTTCGGCATGAACTGCCTGGCCGTGCGCTGGGAAGACGACATCATTGTGATCGACGCGGGCCTGATGTTTCCCGAGACCGAGCTGCTGGGCGTCGACATTGTGGTTCCCGATATCAGCTACCTGATTGAGAACAAGCGGCACGTTCGCGCCATCGTACTGACGCACGGGCACGAGGACCACATCGGCGGTTTGCCGTGGATCCTGAACGAGTTGAAGGTTCCGGTATATGCGACCGAGTTCACGCTCGCCTATGTTGAAGACAAGCTGGAAGAGCACGAGTTGCTCGATTTAACCGAGCTAATTGAGATTGAGCCGAAGGCGAAGTTCACCATCGGACCCTTCACGATTGAGCCGATCCGGGTGACGCACTCGCTGGTGGATTGCGTGGCACTGGCGATTGAAACGCCGGTGGGTATCATCATTCACACCGGCGACTTCAAGATCGATCTTGCGCCGCTGGACGACAAGGCCTTTGACCTGCATACCTTTGCCGAGTACGGCAAGCGGGGCGTGCTGGCGCTGTTGCAGGACTCAACCAACGTCGAACGGCCGGGCTACACGCCCAGCGAGCGCGCCGTCATTCCGCGGCTTGACGAGATCCTCACGCAATCGAAGAAGAAGCTTTTCTTCAGTTGCTTTTCATCGTCGATCTATCGCATCCGCATTGCCATGGAGCTGGCGCGCAAGCATGGGCGCAAAGTGGCGGTGGTGGGCAGGTCGATGGTGGAGAGCACCGAGATTGCGCAGGATCTCGGCTACATCGAGATTCCGCCGGGGGTGATGATCAATCCCGGGCAGATACGCGATTTTCCGCCGGAGCAGCTGATGATTTTGATCAGCGGGACGCAGGGCGAACCGCTGAGTGCGCTGAGCCGCGCGGCGGTGGACAATCACAAGCACGCGCACGTGGAGCCCGGAGATACCGTGGTGCTGAGCTCAAGGATCATTCCCGGGAATGAGAAGGGAATTTTTCGCGTCATCGACCACCTGAGCCGGCGCGAGGCGAATGTGATCTATGACGACGGGCAGCACGGGCTGATCCACGTGAGCGGCCACGGCAGCCAGGAGGAGATGCGGCTGCTGATCAACCTGGTGCGGCCAAAGTTCTTCATCCCAGTGCACGGCGACTATCGTTTTTTGCGGCGTCATGCGCAATTGGCGCTGGAGACAGGCGCGGTGGAACACGCGATCGTAATTGAAGACGGCGACGTGCTGGAACTGGACAAAGACGACGCGCGCAAGCAGGAAAAAGTGACGGCCGGCCGCATCCTGATCGACTCGGGTTCATCAATCGACGTAGTCGAGGATCTGGTGATTCGCGACCGGCGCATCCTGTCGGAGGATGGCGTGGTGCTGGCGGTGCTTGCCATAAATAAGAAGACGGGCAAGGTGGAGCGCGAACCGGAAGTGCTGATGCGCGGATTCGGCGGCGCGGACATTACAGACCAGGCGCGCGAGACAGTTCTCAAAACGCTGGATGGGTTGAGCGCGGAGCAGAAGTCCGACTACGGCATGGTGAACGAGCGCGTGCGCGTGGAGCTGAAGCGTCTCATCCAGAAGAGCACGGGCCGACGGCCGATGATTATGCCGGTGATCCTGGAAATTTGAGTAAAGGGAGCAAGGGACCAGGCTTCAAGCGACCGAAGCACGAAGGAAGCCGGGAGCAAAGGTCCTAAAGACGGCGAATTCTGTCGCCAGATTGAACATAATTTCATTGTCCGACGCAGTTCTCAGCTTGTCGCATCAACCTTTGGGTGGATGGTTGATGGGGCAATTGCATTCGATCGCGTATTCCCCAGGATGTGCCCAGGCTCCGCGGCGAACCGAATCGAGCCTATACTTAGATCGCGAGTAAGGGGACACAAGCGAGCCATGCGCAGATGCGCCACACTGCTTCTTCTTTTGGGGCTCGCCTGGCCGGCCAGGGCGGCGAAAACCATGCCCATCGGCCAGATGGAGCAGTTCCTTGCGCAGCTAAAGGGTAAAACCGACGGAAGGGTGGCTGCGGAGCTGGACGAAGTGCAGCTCACCGAGAGGGTGAGCCCGGCGAGGCTGGCGCGCTGGGAAGCGGAATTTCCCGGCAACCGCACTCGTGAGGAGTTGTTGAAGCTGGCCGATATGTCGGCATTTCTCGATCCGCCGGCGTCCGATGTAGTTTCCAACCCTCGGCCGGATGTCAAATCGCAGCTGCGCATATTGTCGCTCGCGGTCGCGTACGTGGGGAAGACGACGCCGCGATTGCCAGACTTTTACGCGCTGCGCGAGACGACCCAGTTCGCGGGCGCTTCTCAAGCGGGCTTTCTTGTTGAGGGAAGCGTGACGACGGCGTTGCAGACGACGGCATTGAATTGGATCGGAGGATTCAGCAGGACGGTGACCTACCGCGACGGGCGCGAGATCCCATTTGAGAATACGGGCAAGCAGGAGAGGGAGCCGGTGCTGGGGCTTACCACGCACGGCGAATTCGGTCCGATTCTGCTGCAGGTTTTGCGGGACGCGCTCGGAGGTCGAATCGGCTTTCTGCGATGGCAAGAGGGCGTGAACGGACTGACGGCGGTCTTCAAATACACGGTGCCGGAAAACGCCTCGCACTTCGAGGTCAACACCACGGTCGGAAACCAGACACAAACCGTTCGTCCCGCATACCACGGCGAGATCGAAATCGATCCGGAGACAGGCGAGATTCTCGGGTTAAGCGAGATTGCGGATATGACGCCTGCCGAACAGATGGAGGGCGCGGCAATCGAAGTGGAATTTGGGCCGGTGACGATCGGAGGCCGCGATTATATCTGCCCGGTGAGGGGGGTAGCTTTTTCAAAGCTTCGAGTGCGGCCTGGAGGAGCAGCGCTGGACGAGAGCATATGGCCCAGACAGACCTATTTGAACGACGTCGCATTTTCGCACTATCACGAATTCGGGTCGGAAGCGCGGATGGTGGCAAACCCCGCCGAGAGCGGCGGCGCCAACGCCGCAGATTCGAGTGGAGCAGGGACAGAGGAGAGTCACCCAGGAACGGCTGACGCGGTCCCGAGTCCCGCCGCTTCCGCCGCGCCCACTGGTACACCGCAGCAGGCCTCGAAAGATGCTGCAAAGTCACCGTCCCCTGTTTCGCCCGCGGCGAATGTTGGAGCGCCAGGGGTGACTCCATCCATTCCCGCTTCGAGTCCCTCTCAAGCAGCGCCGGTTGCGCCGGCCACGAGCGCCGGGACAAGACCGGGAACAGAAGCCGCCGAGGATGCAACGCCGTCCGCACCGCCGAACAACGCCTCAAATCCGCCCGTCGTAGCCCCGCTGCCCGATGCCCTGGCGAACCGTGAGCCGATCCTGAAGGTCACCACGCGGCTAGTGACTGTCGACGTTGTAGTGAGGAACGGCGATCACCCGGTTTCGGGACTTAAACAGAGCGATTTTGCCGTCTACGAGGATGGCATTCCTCAAACCATCCACGATTTCACGCCGCACATCGCCGCAGATTTGGAGGATCGGGCCGATGCAGCCGCCTCCCAACTGCCCACACTGCCGCTAGATACCTTTACCAATCTGCCGGTCACCAATGCGAGCGAGGCGGTGACGGTTTTGCTGCTCGACGGGCTGAACACGGCGCCTTCCGACGTGCAGTATGTGCGGCGCGAGATGATCGCGTACCTGAAAACGGCGCCGCGCGACCGGCGCATTGCGGTGTTTGCGCTGGGCCAGAGGCTGCGCATGCTGCAGGGCTTTACGACGGACACCGGCCAGCTCCAAACGACGCTCGAAAAAGCCGGCGCCGCATCGCCCACGTCGCTGCTTCCACCCGGAGAACAGAAACTCGAGGAGGCCGATGAGCTGGCGGACATGAAAGCCGCCGGGATGCAGACACAGGACATTGCTGAAACCGATAGCTGGATGGCCAATGCCGATGCCTCGCAGACGACGATGCGCGTCGATATGACCCTTGAAGCCATGCAGCAACTCTCGCGCTATCTGGCCGGAGTGCCGGGGCGCAAAAACCTGGTCTGGTTCTCGGGATCCTTTCCTCTGCAGTTCTTTGCAATGGGCATCGATCCCGACGGAGTTCCCCACATTGCGCCCGTGGCGGATTTCAACGATGAGGTGAAGGAAACCGCAAACATGCTGGCGGCTGCGCGCGTGGCGGTTTATCCGGTGGATGCGCGCGGAGTGTTGTTGGAGCCGATGTACGCATCTTCAAATGAAACGTCGCCGACCAACACGCTTCCGGTGGACTTTACGGGAACGCCATCCGCGCTCGCCCGAGGCGGTCCTCAGGGCGGTACTTTCGGGTCCGACGAGCAGCTCTCCCCGGGTCAAAAAGCAGCCGAGCACAACTCGCTCGACGTCTTCGCGGAACAGACCGGTGGCCGCGCAGTTCACGATTCGAACGGGCTCAAAGAAGCAATGGCAGACGCTCTTGACGACGGGGAGAGCTACTACACACTGGCCTACGTCCCCACCAACACAAACGACAACGGCGCGCAGCGCAACATCGTGATCCGGCTGAGGCATGGGAAGGGCGAGCTTTTTTACAGGCGCAGTTATTACGCCGACGCCGGGAAGCGGAATGGGCCTGAGCGCAGCAGTCGCACTGTCTTCCTCCAGTCGATGCAGCGCGGCGTTCCCGCTTCGAGCCAGATCATCTTCACTGTGCGAGTTCGAGTTCCCGACCAGAGGCCTCCAGGAAGGCCCCTTGCGGGAGCGAATTCTGCAATGAAAAATCCTGCAGCGCGTTATGTCATTGACTATGCGGCCAACCTGGGTACGATCGATCTGGCCCAGAATGCAGCTGGTGTCCGGCAGGGGCAAGTCGACGCCCTGGTCATCGCCTACGACCGCGACAGCAAACTCCTGAACTGGTCGGCCAATAGCGAGTCCGTCGCCCTCGATCCATCTGCGTGGGAGCAATCGAGCCGGTCTGGTCTTCAGATCCATCAGGTTCTGGATCTGCCTGCGGGCGAGGTGTATCTGCGCGTAGGTCTCTACGATCCCGCCTCCGGGCGTTTCGGGACACTCGAGGTTCCTCTTCACGTTGCGCCGGATAAGTAGCGCAAGGCGACTTGGCGCCAGGGGGCTGCGCGGCGGAGTGATGCCAGCGCGCTATGGCGTCAGGCAGTAAGGGCGACTTGGGGTTGCTTGCAGGAGAAATTCGGCGCGTCTTTCGGGAAAAGCGAATTCATATCGGAGCGGGCAGACGATCCAGATCGTATCGCGGATGCACGAGATGCTGCATCGCGGGGCAGCGAACGCATGACGACAAAGAACTCCCCGACTGTGAGGCGGGCGTTGCCTTCGAAATCAAGAAAACCTGCCTTGCTCTCCTTGCAGAGTGCCTGCACTTTGGGCGGAAGATAAGGTGCGATGATCAATGGCGTGGCGTCGTCTGGAAGAGATTGAGCGCCGGCCTCAAGATCGCGCAGCAACGCGCGCAAATGACCCCAATCCGCGCCGGA
Organism: Acidobacteriaceae bacterium; assembly: GCA_030040935.1. Taxonomy (GTDB): domain Bacteria; phylum Acidobacteriota; class Terriglobia; order Terriglobales; family Acidobacteriaceae; genus Telmatobacter. The sequence continues at coordinate 29,361 of JASHSG010000099.1, forward strand.
ATCGACTTCGCAGGCCAGAGTATGGGTATGACCTAAAACGTCAACGCGCGCCCGGATGGCGCGAAAGGGGCCGCCGGGCTGCGACTCACACTTGAGTTCCAAAAGCTTGATGGCAGAGACACCGTCAAGCAGCGCCGTCAACGCTTGGGCGGCACGCCTCTCGAAATCAGTCGGTACGTTGACTGTCTTCATCAGAATCTCCCATCTCGTACAACAACGGAGTCGCCGCTCCCTTAGCGGCGGGTCCGAGAATGAAGGAATTGGTTCCGGAAGGAGTCATGGCCAGCGGAAGCGGAGCGTTTCCGTTAGCGTTGCGCTGCTTCGACTCCAGCCAGAGGCACAAACGAGGATCTTGAATCTCCGGCTTGTCGCGCCAAAAACCCGGAGTGAGCCCGCATTCGATGAGGAGGTGGTCGAGCTGCAATTCGATCTTGGTTACGCGCTTGGAAAAATAGCGGCGCACATTGCTGGCGCCGACGTAAAGCCCCGTGACCCTGTGCCCGACGAACTTTGAAGTGACGACCATCGATCTCCTCCGCGGCCCAAGCCAGTTGATCGTAAAAGGAAAAGCACAAAGCGAGCTTCAAGAAGAAGTCCGCATGCTGCAGTATGAACTGGCGCAAAACCCCTGCTACGGGAAAAGATGCTTGAATGATCGATACAGGCTCATCGAATGCAAAACAATGCACGGGAGGAGCCTGTGCTGAGTTGATCGGCGAGCAAACCCGAGGAGAACTTGCATCCAGGGCGCCGCGACCGGCGCAATGGTTGTCGGCGCATGAGATCGCCGATCAGGAAGGGAGACGAAGGAAGGCCTGGATGAAATTCCACGTGCGCTGAGCGGCCATCCGGCCCGCTTGCGTCTCTTCCCTCACGCTCTGTGGAAATCTTGTACCTGTTTCGGTTCGATGTCAAGGTGATTCGATGAATGTGTCGAAAAGATTGCGCGCATCGTTGTGGAAAAGTTGCGACGAATGTGTACGCACACTGGAAACAGATTTTCTTTGAGTCTCGACGATAAGAGCGGTTACACAATTCACGTGCGTTTTTAGGCGCCGTGCAGTTTGACTTCCTTTTCCTGGTGAAAAAGTCAGCTGAAGGATGCGGAACTCGAAACAGGAAATGCCGAACTGGTTTAACGGGCGCGCGCAGAGGGCTCGTCGGAAAAGATCTGGCCGTCGCGGATGTGGACAACGCGATGCGCATATTGAGCGATGTCGGCCTCGTGGGTAACGAGGACGATGGTGTTGCCGCGGGCATGGAGCTGATCGAACAGCGACATGATTTCGATGCCGGTCTTGGAATCGAGGTTGCCCGTCGGCTCGTCGGCCAGGATGATGGAAGGATTATTGACCAGGGCGCGGGCAATGGCGACGCGCTGGCGCTGGCCACCGGAGAGCTCGTTGGGTTTGTGGGTCATGCGCGACTCGAGGCCCACATCGGCAAGAGTCTGGCGGGCGCGAGCCATGCGCTCAGCGGCGGGCGTGCCGTTGTAAATGAGCGGAAGCTCCACGTTGTGCAGCGAAGTGGCGCGGGCCAGAAGATTGAAGGTTTGGAAGACGAAACCGATCTCCTTGTTGCGAATGCGCGCCAGCTGGTCGTCATCGAGGTCGCTGACCAATTGTCCGTTGAGCCAGTAGCGGCCCTTGGAAGGCGTGTCGAGGCAGCCAATCAGGTTCATCAATGTGGATTTGCCCGAACCGGAGGGGCCCATGATGGCAACGTACTCGTTGCGGCGAATGCGGAGCGAGACTCCGCGCAGCGCCTGGACCTGCTGTTCCGAGCCCATGTCGTAAGTGCGCCAAAGATCCTCGACGACAATGACATCGTCGGCGTTGACGACATTTGTTTGCGGTAGTTCTGCGATGCCGACATCATTCAAAGCCATCTGAAACTCATCCTCTTTAGAAAATCGATTAGCACATGCCCTTGCATCAACTTGAACTGCCGCTCTGAGTCAACGGCGCAGACTTGTCGCGCTTGAGCAACATGCCGCCCTTGAGATCGCGCAAGGTCTTATAGGGGCCGGTCACAATCTCGTCGCCGTTGCCCAGACCGGAGAGCACCTCGATGTCTGTGGCGCCCGTGATGCCCGTCGTTACAGCAACGAAACGTGCGCGCAGCCTGCCATGGTCATCTTTGTTCACCACGAAAACTCCCTGCACGGGGTTGGATTTCGGCGTGTTGGAAGCCGCCTGAACGGAACCGGGTTTGGCATTGTCGGCGGCCGGATCGTGCATGGTGAGAGCCTGGATGGGCATAGCGAGCACATTGGTCTTGTGCGCGGTAGTGATTTTGGCAGTGCAGGAAAGGCCAGGACGAAGCTCGTCGGAGATTTCGTCGAGCGTAACCACAACCTTGAAATCCTTGGCTTCTTCGGTGCCGGTGGTCGATTGCGAAGTCGCCACGCCGGTGGAGCGCAGCAGTGCCTGATCGCCGACCAGCGTTACATGCCCCTTGAAGACTTTGTTGGGCAGGGCGTCGACGGTGACCTCGGCAGGCTGGCCGAGCTGGACATTGACGATGTCGGTTTCATCCACTTTGACTTCAGCGGTAACGACGCTCATGTCGGCGAGGGTCATCAGCGTGGAGCCTTCGGTATTCTGGATGCCTGTGACGACCATCTCCCCTTCACGAAGGGGCTCGTTGGTCACGATGCCGTCGAAAGGCGCGACAGCGATGGTGCGATTGAAGAGATCCTCGTTGACCTTCAGGTCGGCTTCCTGTGTGTGCAGGCGTCCCCGTGCCGAGTCGGTGTTGGCCCTCGCCTGGTTGAGCTGGGCTAAAGCCTGTGCCACATCGGCTACGTCGAGGTCGTACGCGGCCTTGGCGGCGTCGTACTGCTGCTTGGAATCGATGCCGTCTTTGTAGAGGGCTTGGGCGCGATTCCAGTCGAGTTGCTTCTGCTCCAGGTCGGCCTGCGCGTGCTCAACGTTTGCCTGCGCGGTTTTTTCCGCGGCAATGTATGCGTTGATGTCGGTCTTCGCGGACGCGATGGCGGCCTCCTGGCCATTGACGTTGGCTTCCTGCTGCACGTTCTCGATCGTCGCCACCATCTCGCCTCTGTGTACCTTTTCGCCCTCCGAAACATAAAGGTGCGTGATGCGGCCCATGGCGTTGGCGCCCACATTGACGTAGTTCTTGGGCTTGATCTGTCCTGTTCCGCTGACGACGGTGGAAAGATCTTCCCGCGTGAGCGTAGCGGTGTAGACCTTGGTATAGCCGGCCTGCTGCCTGACAACCATTACGACAACTAATCCGGCGGCCACCAACACAGCGAGAGCAATGAGAAGAACTTTCTTCATGAGTGCGTAAAATCCCTGAGTTTTTTCTACATTCAAGTGTACGCGAAGCAGCGACCGAAGGTTCCCCGGAGGTTTCGAGTCCGAAATCGGCCGCGCCATCCTGTGGCCGCCAGCGATAGCCGGTGAATCCCCCGTATGGACAACCGGGCCCATAGAAGCGGGCGCGGATAGGCGAAGACGAGCCTCATCTTTGGACGGCGAAATGGTTTTCAAGCGAGCCGCGCCACCCGAAGAGCGGGTAAATCCCCACTCCCCGGTACCCCGAAATCGTTGACATTGTCCCCGCCGGTACGTCCAACCGGCGACAGACTGTGCACTGGACCTTGCCCGACGGCAAAACTGGCAGTAAAATGAAGGAATTGCAGGGGTATGGAAGGCGATGATGTTCTTTAGCCGCCGTGTTCTTTTTACAGCTGTTGGTTGCGGCCTGATCTGGATGCCGTCGGCCGCGCTCCGGGCGCAGCAGAACGATGCTCCGCCGGCCAGCGATCAACAATCGGCCGCACCGACGGGCGCCGAGGGGCAGGAAGCCGACCCGCTCAATCGCCAACTCTCCGATAAGGACAGATATAAGGCGCAAAAGGCTTTGCGCCAGGAATTGAAGGGAACGTACAAGACCTGGCTGGATGAGGAAGTTACTTATATTATTTCCGACGATGAACGCAAAGCTTTTCTGAGTCTGGCTAACGACGAGGAGCGCGAAGCGTTTATTGAAAACTTCTGGCAGCGGCGCAACCCCAATCCCGATTCCCCTGAGAATGAGTTTCGCGAAGAGCACTACCGGCGCATTCAGTATGCCAATGACCACTATGCGGCGGGCAAGCCTGGATGGAAGACCGACCGTGGGCGCATCTACATCATGTGGGGCCAGCCAGACTCGATCGAGTCTCATCCCTCGGGAGGGCTGTATGAGCGGCCCATAGAGGAAGGTGGCGGAGAGACATCCACGTTCCCGTTCGAAGTCTGGCACTATCGCTATCTCGAAGGCGTAGGCGAAAACATCGACATCGAGTTTGTCGACACCTGCCAATGCGGCGACTACCACTTCACCATCGACCGCAGCGAGAAGGACGCGCTAAAGTACGTGCCTGGCGCGGGCCTTACCGAATATGAGGAGATGAGCCATTCGGACAAGAAGGATCGGTTTAACGGCAATGGCCTGGAACAGCTGGGGAACGGCCCGATGGGCGCAGGCGATCAATCCAAGGAATTCGACCGCATCGAGCTGGCCTCCAAGCTCTTTGCGCCGCCGCCTATCAAATTCAGCGATCTTGATGCCGCGCTCGATGCCTTTAGTTCCTCGCACAAGCTGCTGAGCGGCCCGCCTTTTCCTTTCGATGTGCGCACCGACTTCGTGAAAGTAACCGACAGCATGGATCTCGTGCCGATCACGATCCAACTGCGCAATCGCGACATCACCTTTGTGACGAAAGACGGAGTGTCGAAGGGCGTGGTCAACATCCTGGGCAAAGTGACCACGATCATGCACAAGACGGTACAGACCTTCGAGGACACAGTGGAGGTGGAAGAACCGTCAGAGTTGCTCGAGAAGGCCCTCGATGGGAAGAGGCTTTATCAGAAGTCGCTTCCGCTGCAGCCCGGTCTCTACCGCCTGGATATCGCCATTAAAGACGTCAACAACCCCGATCACATCGGTATCTACGGCAGGGCGCTCGATGTTCCTATCTATCAGGACGACAAGCTCGGAGCCTCGTCGTTGATCCTGGCCGACGTGATGAATACGGTGCCGTCTCGCGACATCGGCGACGGAAGCTTCATAATCAGCAATTGGTTTGTGAGGCCGCGCGTGGCAGCCGGCTTGGCCACGCCTGTAAGCTTCAAGCGAGGCCAGGAACTGAATTTCTGGATGCAGTTTTATAACCTTGGGATTGACGACGCTACCAAGAGTAACTCGGCGACGGTTACCTACGAGATTTCAGATGCCGCGGGGACTGTAATTCTGCAGAAACAACTGGAATCAAAGGATTTAGGGGCTCACAGCGACCAGTTAACCGTGGAGAAATCTCTCCCCATAGCCGGCTTGGAGCCCGGCAAGTACAACGTGACGGTGAAGATCGATGATGCAATCTCGAAACAAGAGATTGCGCAATCGGCGCCATTTATCGTGGAATAGGGATAAATCCGCGCAAAAGCCAGCTGGACTTGAGAATTCGGAAGCTTGCGTGGTTTGTCATTTCGGGAAAATTGCCAGGGACGCGGTGGGGATTCAGATCTGCTGATGAAGCAAAGAGCCCATCTCGCCGGTCTAGCCGTGCTGATCATTCTCGGGGCCGCTCCAGCCTTTGGAACGGCGCCGGCATCGGTTTCCGGCTTGGTACGTGACTCGGCCGGAGTGCCGCAGATTGGCGCCGAGGTCCAGCTGTTGCGCTCCGACCTGAGTGTTGTGACCAGCGTCTACACCGACGGTACGGGCCGTTTTGCCTTCTCGTCGATTGTGCCCGGCAGCTATGCTCTGAAAGCGATGGGCCCCTATTTCCTGCCTTCGCTCAGGGAAGGCATCAGAGTCCGGGGCGCAGTCGTAGTTAATCTCACGCTGAATACGCTTTATGAAGTTATCCAATGGCTTCCCGCGCAGCCGCGCGCTGGAGATTGGCAGAAGGACGATTGGGCCTGGACGCTGCGCTCGGCGGCGAACCGGCCTTTGCTGCGCTGGCTCGAAGACGGGCCCTTGATTGTTGTGACTGAAGGCGCGGGCACCAAGCCGAAACTGAAGGCGCGGCTGATGGCGACAGGGCAGGCCGGCACCTTCGGCGAAAGTGGCGAGCGCTTTTCGACGACCGTTGAGGATACGCCTGCCGACAGCCGGGAGTTGCTTGCTCGCGTTGATTTTGCTCCGGGCACCGACGGCAACATGGAGTCGATGCTGGGATTCCGCCAGGATCTGGGCATAGCCGGATCGGTCCAGTCTGTGGCCGCGATTTCTATCTCACCTGAAGTTGAGGCAGGTGGAGATCGAGGAACGGACGAAGCCGCCGTACGCAGCTTCGAGACGATGGAATTGGGGCCGTCGGTCGATGCCGAAGTGGGCTCGACGGCGATGATTGGGCGGCTTGAGGGAGACAGTCCAAGCACGGCCACCGCGATGCTTCCATATGCCGATGTGGAATGGCACCGCGGTTCCAGCACGGTGCGCTACCGCTTGGCAACCATGACGCATGATCGGGTAACGGGCCAGGATGAATCGGAATCCGCGACGTGGCTGCCAGCAATGGCTTTGCGCGACGGCCGGTTGGAAATCGAGCACGGAATTCATCAGGAGATTGGCTGGAAACGGGAGACCGACGTTTCGGAAGTGGGTGTTCTGGTCTATTCCGACCGCATCGACGATCCCGTGCTTGAGGCGCTGGGCCACTTTGCCGAAGCCGGTTCTACTGGCGGCGACGCGCTTTTTGATCCGGAAAGCGGTGTGCTGCGCGCAGCTGGACCGCAGTTCTCCTGCTCCGGGATGCAAACCAGCGTGGAGCGCAGGATCGCCGGAAGCAATCGGGTCCGCGTGAGCTATGCAAGCGGCGCTGCGCTGGTGATGCCGGCTTTGCCGCAGGCTCCTTCGTTTGCCGAAGTGCTCGCTTCAGTCCATCCCCGGCGCGCCCAGACCTACGCAATCGCGCTGTCGGGCACGCTGGATGGGACGAGAACGCGATGGAGCGCGAGTTATCGTTGGCAGCCGGAAGGTACCGTGACAGAAATTGCACCTTTCGCCGAGGATTCGGCCTCGCCGTTCCTGAACGTCCGGCTAAGTCAGCCCATTCACGTCACGCGCGACGGATCGGGAGGCCTGGAAGCGTTGCTTGAGGTCAGGAATCTGCTCGCCGAAGGTTATCGACCTTATGTTCTGAGCGATGGTTCGCTGCTTCTCTTTGCGGACGATCAGCGCAGCTTGCGTGCCGGCCTCGCCTTCACTTTCTGAGTTGTCTTCCGCGCATCCCTTCCAACTAACCAATCGAGAATGCACCTGCCGTTGGTGCGTGTCTGCCGGATAACGAACAGATCGAATAAGCTCGCTGCCCGACACCGCCTTCGGCCACGCGACCGCGAACGGCCGGCAATCTGCCCCTCGTTGAGCAGCGAATCTACAATGGGTCCTTATGAAGAGTTGCCGGCCGGTTTTTGCTCTGGTCATTTGCGTTGCTTGCTCAGTGAGTTGGTTTGTCCGGGCGCAGGCTCCCGGCGATTTGCAGACGAAGGCAGCAATCAAAGACGATCAGCTGCTCAGTGGATTCCTGAATCCGCCCAACGAAGCGCGGCCCCGTGTGTGGTGGCACTGGATGAACGGCAACATCTCCAACCAAGGCATTCAGCTCGACCTTGACTGGATGCATCGCGTAGGCCTTGGTGGAGTGACGATCTTCAACGGGTCGCTCGACACGCCGCAGGTGGTTCCGCATCGCTTGATTTACATGACGCCGGAGTGGAAGAGTGCGTTCCGGTCTGCCTTGACCATCGCGCGCAGCTTCGGCATGGAGGTGGCCATCGCGAGCTCGCCCGGATGGAGCGAAACCGGCGGACCCTGGGTGCCTGCATCGCAGGGAATGAAGAAGATGGTGTGGAGCGCGACGCGGATCGAGGGAGGGAAGCCATTTGCTGGCAAGCTGCCGCATCCGCCTGAAGTGGACGGAACCTTCCAGAATTACGCAGTGCCCGGGCGGCGCGCCGCCGACGGAACCGTCGTGACTCCTCCGCGGTTTTATGCCGACGCCGAGGTCATCGCGTACAAGGTCCCCGACGCCGATAAAACGCAGGCAGAACTTAATCCACACGTCACATCAAGCGGAGGGACGGTGAATGTGGCTGCGCTTTCTGACGGCGATGTGAATACCGTGGCGCTCGATTTGCCGATGGGCGCGGCGCCCAATGCCTCGTGGGTGCTGTTTGACTACGGGCATCCACAAACGATTCAGGCAGTGACGCTGGCGAGCTTGGACGGCGCGATCAGCATCTTCGACGATCCGAGCATCGCTATTCCGGAGTTCCTTGAATCGAGCGACGACGGAGTGACCTTCAGGAAAATCGCCGACATTCCATTCAGCAGCACTGTTGAGAATACTGCTTCATTTGACGCGGTGACGGCGCGGTATTTTCGCGTTGTCTTTCCTGTGCAGCCGGCCGGTGTGCGCGACCATGATCACAGGATTACGGAGCTGGTGCTCGCGAGCGGCGCCAGAACGAATGAATGGGAGAAGCGCGCGGGCTACGCCAATTCGCGCGACTTTTTCGCAATCAAGGATCCCGATTTTGCGCCCGAGTTTATCGTGCCGCGAAGCGACGTGATTGACTTGACTGGCAGAATGACGCCGGATGGAATGCTCGAATGGACACCACCGGCTGGAAACTGGACGGTTCTTCGCATCGGCTATTCGCTGACCGGACATGAGAATGGGCCGGCACCGGCTGAGGCGACCGGCCTCGAAGTGGACAAGCTCAACCGCGAGGACGTAAAGAGCTATCTCGATCAATATCTAAAGATGTACTCGGACACCGTTGGCGAAGCAAGCATGGGCGAGACCGGCATCTCCTGGCTGCTGACCGACAGTATTGAGGCCGGTCCCCAGAACTGGACGGATCATATTCTCGACGAGTTCCAGAAGCGGCGCGGATACGATGCGCGGCCATGGCTGCCGGCGCTTACCGGGGTTGTCATCGGGAGCAATGCGGATACGGATCGATTTCTGTGGGATTTCCGCCGCACGCTCGGGCAGCTGCTCGCGGAAAATCATTACGGCGAGATTGCCGACGACCTGCATAGCCATGGCATGAAGTACTACAGTGAAGCGCTCGAGTATCATCGTCCGTCGCTCGGCGACGACATGGAGATGCGCAGCAGGGCCGATGTTCCCATGGGCGCGATTTGGACCTGGGCGGGAAAACCGGGCCCGGATGTGGATTACCTCGCCGATCT